>DASVQQ010000035.1 GCA_036389035.1 Jatrophihabitans sp. | reverse complement strand
GAAGAAGAACGCCAGCGCCACGGCCAGCGCGATGGTCTGCAGGTCCGACCAGCCCAGGGCGGTGCCGATCACCATGCCGAGGACTTCACCGATGGCGCAGCCCGTCAGGCAGTGCAGCGTGGCTGACACGGCCAGGCGGGTTAGGGCCTTGCCGTCCTGCGGTTCGGTGTGCGTGCTGTGGTCCATGGCGTCCCTCCCGTTGGTGTTCAGTGACTCCACTATACCCCCTAGGGGTATTAATGCAAGAGCTCTGACGGGCTCCGGCCGTCAGATCGGACTCGCTAGCCGCTCAAGGGGCAGATTCGATTGCAAAGAGAGCATTGCAAAGGATTCTTTGCAATTGTAGGGTCCTTTGCTATGGCCCAGTCACGTCCCCCGATCGCGACCGTCCGCGACCCCCAGGTGCTACGCGCGCTCGCCCACCCGCTGCGCGGCCGGCTGCTCGGGCTGCTGCGCCTGGACGGCCCCTCCACCGCGAGCCGGCTCGCCGAGAAGGTGGGCGAGTCCAGCGGGTCCACCAGCTACCACCTGCGCCAGCTCGCCCAGTACGGCTTCGTCGCTGAGGTGCGGGGGCGCGGCAACGGCCGCGAGCGCTGGTGGCAGGCCGAGCACTCGATGACCAACTGGGAGCCCGACGAGCTGATCGAGCAGCCGGGCGGTCTTGAGGCCCACGAAGAGATGCAGCGCCACCAGATCGAGGTGATGGGCCGTGAACTGCGGGCCTGGGTCGAGCATGGGCGCGAGCACGGCCGCGAGTGGGCGGCGGTCGCCGGGCTGTCCGACTACGTCCTGCGCCTCACCCCGGACGAGGCCCGGCAGCTGCTCGAAGAGGTCTACGCGGTGCTCGACCGCTGGGCCGAGACGCACCTCGAGGCCCGGCCGGGAACGCAGCCGGTCAACTTCTTCACCGCCGCCTTCCCCCGCTCGGAGCAGGCGTGAGCGCGCCGACCACCGTCAGCGCCGCCACCCGGCGGTTCGTCGGGCTGACCGCGCTGCGCTGGCTGCCGGTCGGCCTGACGACGCCGGTCACCGTGCTGCTCGCGCTGTCGCGCGGGCTGTCGCTGCGCGAGGTCGGCCTGCTGTTCACCGTGCACGGGCTGGTGGTGCTGGCCCTGGAGCTGCCGACCGGCGGGCTCGCCGACGTCCTGGGCCGCCGGCCGGTCGTCGTTCTGGGCGCGTTCCTGCACCTGCTGTCCTGCCTGGTCTACGCCACCGCCGACTCGTTCGGCGGTTTCCTCGCCGGCATCCTGCTGCTGGGCATCGGCCGCGCGCTGGACTCCGGCCCGGTCGAGGCCTGGTACGTCGACACCGTCCACCAGCTCGACCCGTCGGCCGACGTGGCTCCGGGCCTGGCCAAGCACTCCGCCGCCGACGGTGGTGGCCTCGCGCTGGGCGCGATCATCGGCGGGCTGCTGCCGGCGTTCTTCGACGGCAACCTCGCGGCGCCGTTCCTGCTCGCCGCCGCGCTCAACCTGGTCTTCATCGCCGCCGTCCTGCGGCTGCTGCACGAGCAGCGGCCACCCCGCCAGGGCTCGGTGCGCGCGGCGCTGCTGGCCGGGGCGCGTCAGGTGCCCGCGACCGTCGGCGGGGCGGTCCGCCTGTCCGTCACCGACGGCCCGCTGCGCCTGGTGCTGCTGCTGACCGCCGTGGGCGGCGCCGGGCTGGTGGCCTGCGAGCTGCTCGGCCCGGTCCGCTTCGCCGAACTGGCCGGTGGCCGCGACGACGGCGCGGCGGTCTACGGCACGGTGCTGGCGTCGGCGTTCGCCGTCGCGGCCTTCGCCGCCATGGCCGCCACGCCACTGCGCAGGCTGCTGCGCGGCTCGACCCGGGCGACCTGCGCCGTGCTGGCGATCCTGGGTGGCGTGGCGCTAGCCATGCTGGCGGGGCCGGACCTGCTGCCGGTCGCGGCCGTCGCCTTCGTCGGTTACTACGTCGCCCACGGCGCGAACTGGCCGCTGCTGTCGGCGGTCCTGCACGCGCGGGTCACCGCGGCACACCGGGCGACGGCGGTCTCGGCGATGTCGCTGGCGATGATGGTCGGCGGGCTGCTGGGCAACCTGCTGATCCCGCTGGTCCGCCCTGACGTCGCCTTCGTCGCTGTCGGCGCCCTGGTCGCGGCCAGCGCGCTCGCGTGCTGGCGGCTGCCCGCGGCCGATCGGCAATCCGCGCTCACAAAGGACTTGATCAATTCCAGAAAATAGGCCAAACTCCGGCGGTGCTCTCCGATTCTGACCTCGAGCGCATGTTGCGCGCAGCCGATCTGCGCGTGACCCGGCCGCGACTGGCGGTGCTGACCGCGGTGCACCAGCATCCGCACGCCGACACCGACTCGATCATCGGGGTCGTCCGCAAGGACTTCGGCGAGGTGTCCCACCAGGCGGTCTATGACGTGCTGCGGGCACTGACCACCGCCGGCCTGGTGCGCCGCATCGAGCCAGCAGGCTCGGTGGCCCGCTACGAGGCGCGGGTCGGTGACAACCACCACCACACCGTGTGCCGGGCGTGCGGCGCCATCGCCGATGTCGACTGCGCCGCCGGCACGACACCCTGCTTGACCGCTTTCGAGGACAACGGCTACGTCATCGATGAGGCCGAGGTCGTCTACTGGGGCCTGTGCCCGCAGTGCGTCGCGGCGACCTCGGGAGCAGCGGCGTCCGACGGCGGCTGACCGCTCAGGCCGAGCAAGCCAGAGCAGGCCGAGCAAGCCAGAGCAAGCCAGCGCAAGCCAGCTATGACAAGAGATAATCGAGACAGGAGAGCGACCGACGTGTCCGAGAGCGAAAACCCGGTAATCCCTTCCCCGAAGCCCGCACCGCACCGGCCGAGGACCAACCAGGACTGGTGGCCGAACCAGCTGAACCTGCAGGTCCTGCACCAGCACTCGTCCCGGTCCAACCCGATGGGCGAGGACTACAACTATGCCGAGGAGTTCTCCTCCCTCGACGTCGAGGCTCTCAAGCGCGACATCTTCGAGGTCATGACGACCTCGCAGGACTGGTGGCCGGCCGACCACGGCCACTACGGCGGCCTCTTCATCCGGTTGTCCTGGCATGCCGCGGGCACCTACCGGATCGCCGACGGCCGAGGGGGTGGCGGCCAGGGCGCGCAGCGGTTCGCCCCGCTCAACAGCTGGCCCGACAACGCGAACCTGGACAAGGCCCGCCGGCTGCTGTGGCCCGTCAAGCAGAAGTACGGCAAGAAGATCTCCTGGGCCGACCTGCTGGTCTTCGCCGGCAACTGCGCCCTGGAGTCGATGGGCTTCAAGACCTTCGGCTTCGGCTTCGGCCGGCCCGACGTCTGGGAGCCGGAGGAGATCTTCTGGGGACCGGAGGACACCTGGCTGGGCGACGAGCGCTACGGCAGCGGTGAGGAACGCGCGCTCAGCGGCCCGCTCGGCGCCGTCCAGATGGGCCTGATCTACGTGAACCCGGAGGGCCCGAACGGCAATCCCGACCCGCTGGCCGCCGCCCGGGACATCCGGGAGACCTTCGCCCGGATGGCGATGAACGACGAGGAGACGCTCGCGCTGATCGCCGGCGGCCACACCTTCGGCAAGACCCACGGCGCGGCCGGCGCAGACCACGTCGGTCCGGAGCCGGAGGCCGCTCCGATCGAGGAGCAGGGCTTCGGCTGGAAGAACAGCTACGGCACCGGCAAGGGCCGGGACGCGATCACCAGCGGCCTCGAGGTCACCTGGACCTCGACGCCGACCCGGTGGAGCAACGGCTTTTTCGAGAACCTGTTCCGCTATGACTGGGAGTTGGTCGAGAGCCCGGCCGGCGCTAAGCAGTGGCGTCCCAAGGACGGCGCCGGGGCCAACACCGTGCCGGACCCGGAGACCGGCGAGCTGAGCCGTGCGCCGATGATGCTCACCACCGACCTGGCGCTGCGGATGGACCCTGCCTACGAGAAGATCGCGCGACGCTTCCTGGAGCACCCGGAGGACTTCGCCGACGCCTTCGCCCGGGCCTGGTACAAGCTGCTGCACCGTGACATGGGCCCACTGCCGCGCTACCTCGGCCCGTGGGTGCCCGAAGCCCAGCTCTGGCAGGACCCGGTGCCCGCGCTCGACCACGACCTGGTCGGCGAGTCCGACGTCGCGGCGCTGAAGGCCAAGATCGCCGACTCGGGCCTGTCCGTCTCCCAACTGGTCTCCACGGCTTGGTCGTCGGCGGCCAGCTTCCGCGGCACCGACATGCGCGGCGGCGCGAACGGAGCGCGGATCCGGCTCGAGCCGCAGCGCAGCTGGGAGGCCAACGAGCCCACCGAGCTGGCTCAGGTCCTGCAGGCCCTGGAGCAGATCCAGCAGGACTTCAACTCACAATCCGGCGGCGCGAAGATCTCCCTTGCCGACCTGATCGTGCTGGGCGGCTGCGCGGCCGTCGAGAAGGCGGCCAGGGACGCCGGGCACGACATCACGGTTCCCTTCACGCCGGGACGCACCGACGCCTCGCAGGAGCAGACCGACGTGGAGACCTTCGCGGTGCTCGAACCGGAAGCTGACGGTTTCCGCAACTACCTGCAGCCTGGCGAGAAGCTGCCGCCGGAGGTCAAGCTGCTGGACCGGGCCAACATGCTCACCCTGACCGCTCCGCAGCTGACAGTGCTGGTCGGCGGTATGCGAGCCCTGGGCGCCAACTTCGGGCAGTCCGACCACGGGGTGTTCACCGACCGGCCGGGCACGCTGACCAACGACTTCTTCGTGAACCTGCTCGCCGGCGACACCGAGTGGAAGGCGTCGGAGTCGGCCGAGAACGTCTACGACGGCCGGGACCGCACCAGCGGCGAGGTGAAGTGGACGGCCACCGCCGTCGACCTCGTCTTCGGCGCCAACTCCCAGCTGCGCGGCATCGCCGAGGTCTACGCCGGCGCCGACGCGTCGGAGAAGTTCGTGGCCGACTTCGTCACCGCGTGGAACAAGGTCATGATGCTGGACCGGTTCGACGTCCCGTCACAGCAGATCGCCTGATGCTTGGGGTGTCCGGGCCGGCCGATAAGCGGCCGGCCCGGACACCCTCGCTGCCATCGCCTTCGTCGGACCTGGAACGTCAGTCGGCGGATCTCCTAACCGACACCCGCAACCCGGTTACCTACATCCGGCATCCGACATCCGACGTCGCACACCCCGGTTACCGACATCCGACATCCGCCGTCCCGGAATTCGACCGCCGATGATCGCCGCCTTCCCAACCTCGCACGGCCTGGCTATGCTCCACTCTCCGGCAAGCTTCGTTGGATGCTCGCGGGGAAGGCGCCATCATGGCCGACGGCCCGGGCAGGCAGCTCCTTGACCTCCTGCAGCGAGAACTTGTCCTCGCCCTGCACGCTGCCGTCGCTGACATCGCCGGCAGCCTTGACGTCCTCGAGGTCGACGACGCTTTCAACCTGACGCCGTTCGTTGGCCGGGTGCTCGCGGCCGTCCAACCCGACAACGCCGTCCTGTCGGCGCTTTCTGGCCTGACCGGTTCGGACGGCGGCGCCGGTTCGGTCAACCTCCACGGCTGGCGTGACGAGGCGGTCGACGCCGCTCCTCGCGGTCTTGCCTACGTGGCGCGCTCCGACGCCGGCGCGATCGCCGCCCTGACCGTGGTGCCCGCCGCGGGCGTCCGGCTGACGCTCAGGGCCGTCGGCCTGGCCGGACAAGGGCTTGCGCTCCCGTTGAGCAACGGCTTCTCGCTGAACCTGTCCGGCAACATCGCCGGGGAAGTCGAGATCGGCTTCACTCCCGATCAGCCCCCTCAGCTCGTCCGGCTCGCCGAGGGTGATCGGGTCGAGGTGTCCTTCACCAGAGGTGGGCCGGGAACGGTGCTCGGCATCGAAGGCGGGCCCTCGGTCAGGTCGGGGACGGTGACTGCCGGCGGCTGGGTCGCGACCAGGGACGGGAAGTTCGACCGGGGCGGGCAGCTCCAGCTCAGCGGCGGCGAGGTGAGGCTCCTCCCCGGGTTCGTGAAGGGCCTGCTACCGGTCGACCTGATGTTTCCGCTGGAGGCCGACCTGCGCCACGCGGGCGACGGTGGGGTGACGCTGGCCGGCAGTCCGTCGCTGCGTACCCGGCTGAGCGGTTCGGACACCGGCCGATGGCTGGACCTCACCGTCGAGGTCACCGACTCGCCGGCCGGGCCCGCCTTGCGAGTCGGGTTCCTGACCTCCCTCGATGTCAGCCTGCCGGGAGCGCCGGTCGACGTGCACATCGACGGGGTCGGCTTCGGCATGCCCATCGCGCTGAAGCTCGGGGCGCCCATGCTGCCGAGCCCGGGTGACCTGCAGAGCCTGGAACCGACCGGCGCGGCGGTCTCGCTGACCCTGCCCGTCGTCAACGGATCGGGAATGCTCTCCTCCGTCGGCAACGACCTTGCGGGTGGGCTCTCGGTACGGATCCCGCCGCTGAGCGCCGCCGCGTTCGGCCTGCTGTCACCCGCTCGCGACGGTGAGCCGCTGTCGTTCCTGGTGATCATGGGCGCGACGTTCCCGCCGCCAGGCGTGCAGGTCGGTTTCGGGTTCGCGATCTCAGGTGTCGGAGGCGTCGTCGGCATCAATCGGCGGATCGACCGCGATGCCCTGCTGCGCGCCGTGACCGACGGGACCGCGGCGCAGTTGCTGTTCCCGTCCGACCCGGCCGCGGCCGGACCGGCTGCGATGCGCGCGCTGCCAGCGATCTTCCCGGCAGCGCGCGGGTCGATCGTCGCCGGGCCGATGTTCCAGCTGAGCTGGGGCGGGCGCATCGTCACGCTGTCCGTGGCCGTGTTGCTGGAGGCGTCCACCCAGGCGCGCATGACCATTCTGGGCAAGCTCGTCGTGGCGTTGCCCGATCCGGAGGCTCCGCTCGTCTTCCTGCAGGCCACCTTTGCCGGCGTGATCGACCCGGCCGAACCCAGTGTGATGTTCGTGGCCAGCCTGACCGGCTCGCACATCGTCGGCGTCGCGCTGGCCGGCGACATCCTGATGCTCAGCCGCGGCGGGTCGGATCCGCAGATGGTGCTGAGCGCCGGCGGCTTCCATCCCGCCTACCGGATACCCCGCGGCGTGCCGGCGTTGCGCCGGATGTCGATGGACCTGTCGCCGGTGTCCTGGCTGGAGCTGCGGTGTGAGAACTATTTCGCGATCACCTCCAACAGCATGCAGCTGGGCGCCCGACTCGAACTCGTCGCCGAGGTGGCCGGCTGCGGACTGCGCGGTCACTTCGCCTATGACGCCCTGGTCCAGTACTCACCCTTCAAATTCATCGCCGACGTCTCCGGCGGAGTCGCCTTGCGCGCCTTCGGTGAGACGCTGGTCGGGGTCAGCCTGGCTCTGCACCTGGAGGGTCCGGCGCCCTACCTGGCCAGGGGGCGCGGCTCGATAGACCTGTTCTTCTTCGAGGTGTCCTTCGACTTCGAACTCGGCTGGGGCTCGCCGCCACCGGCGCTCGATCCGCCGCCGGACGTCGGAGCAGCCATCCGTCAAGCGGTCAGCGAGCCGGCGGCCTGGCGTTCTCGGGGGACGCCGCCTCCGAACCTCCTCCTCACCCGAGCCGCGCAGAAGTCGCTGGAGGCTGCCACCGTGGTCGACCCGTACGCCGCGGTGTCAGTGCGGCAGCAACGGGTGCCGCTCGGGCTGGAGATCGGGCTGTTCGAGGGCATCCCCGTGCCATCGCAGCGATGGGACATCCAGGGCGCGGAGTTCGGGCCCGGGGAGCCCGCTGATCACACCGCCGAGCTGCGCGCCGAATTCGCCCCCGGGCAGTTCGTCGCCGCCCGAAGCGATGATCAGGCGCTTACCGCGGCGGCGTTCCTGCCGCTGCGCGCAGGCATCGAGCTGTATCCGGCCCCGGCTGCCGGAGCGCAAGAGCGTGCGGTCGAGCTCGTCTGGGAGGAGTGCGTGATAGCCCGCGACGTTCCGAAGCCGATCCGCGCGTCCACCGGAATCTTCGCCGACCTCGGCTCGCTCGAACTCCTGCTCACTGCGTTGTCCGCCGCGGACGGCGGCTGGTGGGCGGCGCCCGACCAGGTCGTCACGGTCGACCCGGTCGCGCCGGTCGCCACGGCATTCGCGCTGTCGATGACGGCTGGGCCTGACCTTGGGGCCGTGACCGGGCTGGAGCTGGCGCAGGAGATCGCGGGCTCCAGCACCCTGATGACCGTTGAGGCATGGGAGCTCTGAGCCGATGGCCGATCTGAGGTTCGCCGCCTACGTCCAGGGTCCGCTGGGCGAGGCGATCCAGGCGACTGAGAACATGGGCGTGCTGCCCGCCGCGGCGTTCGCGCCGGCGGTGACCCTGGTGGGACCGCAGGCCCAGACCCAGTCGCTCAAGGGCCCTGAGATGCGACTGCTCGGGCCCGGTGACATCCAAGGCCTGGCAGCCGGGACGGTCGTGCGCGCCGAGCCGTCGCCTGGAGCGGCAGACGTCGAACCGAATTACCTCGCAGCTGTCGAGGTGAGTCCGGTGGAGCTGCCGTGGGTGCTCACCCCGGCCAGGGCCACCGATGGCAGGCTGCGGCCCTGGCTGGTGCTCGTCGTCCTGGACGCCAGCCGCACCCTCCTGACGCCCGGCGAGCCGCTGCCTTCGGTCGAGGCTGATGTCAGCGAGTTGCCGGACCTTGGCGACTCATGGGGCTGGGCGCATGTGCAGCGGACGTCGGGCGCGGGCGAGCTGACCGGCGGCGGCCAACCCTCGGCCGCGGCGATCGCCAGGCTGATCTGCCCCCGCCACTTGAAACCGGGCGTCACCTACCGCGCGTGCCTGGTGCCCTCCTTCGCCTCGGGAGTGGCTGCCGGACTTGGCGATCCGCAAGCGCACCAGGCGCCTCATGAGCCCGCCTGGGATGTCGCTTCGGGCGGCAGCGTCCGGCTTCCGGTCTATTACTCCTGGACGTTCACCACCGGGCCGGAGGGCGACTTCGAGCAGTTGGTGCGGCGGCTCCGGCCGGCTGACACCGATGCGCTGCAAGTGTCCTCGGCGCGCGCGATCGACGTGCGCGCCCCCTGGTCGCGCGATGCCGCGCTGGCCGACAGCGCACAGCTCATCGGGGTGCAGGGCGCGCTCGTCCCGTTCGGCGCCGCGCCGACTCCCGATCCCGTGGTGTCGCCCGAGACACTGGCTGCCATCGACACCCGGCTTCGGGCCCAGCTGGACGAGCCCGCTCAGCGCATCCTGCGGGCTCGGCAGGAGGACACGACCGGATCGCTGGCTCCACCGCTCTACGGTGGCCGCCATGTCTGCCACGACCTGGTCGAGTCCGGCCCGGCGTGGCTGGCCCAGCTCAACACTGACATCGGCAATCGGATCGCCGCCGGGCTGGGCGCTGAGTACGTGCGGGCCCATCAGGAGGACCTGATGGCCAGGGCGTGGGCGCAGGTCGGTGCGATCAGGGAGGCCAACCGCCTTCGAGCGGTCGTCGAGCTCACCACCGAGGTCGCCGCCCGGGTTCACGATCGCCATGTCGCGCCGCTGCTTCCGGGGGAGTTACTGGCCCTGGCCGCACCCGCGAGCGCCCGGGTCCGGACCACCGACACGACCACGCTGGCGACCGAGGTCCGGATGAGCCGGCTGACCGACGGCGCGGCCAGTTCGGCGTTCGCGCGCCGCGTCCGGCCCTCGGGCAAGCTGGCTCAGCGAACCGGTGTGACGGTCGGCAACGTCGTGCCCCGGGCGCTGGCCGGAGAAGTCACGGTGCCGGCCGGCGCTCCGGTCATACCCGCTCCGCTCGCTGTGAACGCGGCCGGCAGCACGGCCTTGTCCTCCGTCGCCGCCGCGAACCAGCTGGTGGCCATCAATGCCCTTGCCCGGGTCGCCGCCGTCAACGACCAGGGTGCGGGGGGTGGAGCGCTCGTCGAGCGGATCGGCGGCCTGGGCCTGGACAGCGCGCTGATGACCTCGATCGGAGCGGGTGATCTGGGCGCGGTGGTCGACGCCATCGCCGGACAGGCCGATCCGATCGCCCAGATGGCCAACCAGGTGCTGACCGACATGAGCACCGGCGACGCCTTCGGATCGGTGTCCCGGTACGGCGTCGCCATCGAGGCGGCCGGTCTCGCGGGCCGCATCAGCGCCGCGCTCCATCCCGGCGCGAGCCACTGGTCGCGACTGGAAAGCCAGACCGCGCTGCCCGATCGCCTCGTCACGCCGGCCCCGAGCGATCCGGTGATGGCCTATCCGGAGTTCCGGCTTCCGACAGCGCTCGCGCTGCTCTCAGCGGACCCGGAGTGGTTCCTGCCCGGCCTGGGCGCGCTGCCGATGAACCAGGTGGCGTTGTTGCAGCAGAACGGCCCTTTCATCGAGTCCTACCTCGTCGGGATCAACCACGAGATGATGCGGGAGCTGCTGTGGCGCGAGTACCCCACCGATCGCCGCGGCACCCCGTTCCAGCGGTTCTGGCCGCGCCCGGACGGCTCAGCGGAGATCGCGCCGATCAACACCTGGACCGATTCCACCGAGCTGGGTCGCCGGCTGCTCAACGTGGACGGCCTGGTGGTGCTGCTGATCCGCGCCGACGTGCTGCGCCGGTACCCGGATCTGGTGGTCACCGCGGTGCCCACCGGCAACCCCGACCACGCCGGTGGCCACTACCGGCCCGATCCGGCCCGCCCGCCCGTCACTCCCACCTTCGTCATCAAGGTCGACGAGTCGACGAACGCCTACGGCTTCGAAATTCCCGAGGAGCAATTGACCAGGCCTGCCACCGTCGGTTCCTTCGGCTGGTTCTTCGTGCTCGCTGAGCACAGCTTCCGGATCCGGTTCGGCTTCGACGAGGCGCCGGAGCCGCCGACTCCGCCGGCGCCGCCGGAACCGGTTGGTTTCGCCAGCTGGAACGACGCGAGGTGGCCGGCTGCGGACGGCAGCCAGTCCGCTGCCTTCGTTCCGGTGGTTCGGGAGCACGCGGTCGCCGGCCTGCCGTTCGGCCCTCCACCCGGCCTGCCCGACGGCTCGGCCGGGTGGAACCGCGACGCCGCTGACATCGCCCGGATCACGTTGCAGCGCCCCTTCCGAGTCGCGATCCAAGCCGAGATCCTCCTTCCTCCGACAGGCGGTGGCTGATGGCGGAACTGACGGACCGGCGGTTCGCGGTCGGCTCCGCACGAGCCGAGCGAGAACTCGCCCTGCGCAACCTGCACAGCGCCGAGTCGCACGCGGATTTCTGGCGTGAGGCCGACGGCTCCTTCCAGGTCGTCGATCAGGGGCTGAACCCGGAGATCTACGCCGAGATCCAGACGCTGCAACCCGCGCTCGACGCCGGGGCGGCAGCGCTGCAGGCTGCCACCGCCAGGTACGACGAAGCGGCACGGGCCTATGACAGCCTGGCTGCGGAGTCCCCGCTCTTCGCCAGCGACAACAGCGACCCCATCCTGCTGCTACCGCTGAGGTTGGAGGCGGTGTACCGGGACAACGCCGGCTCGCCCGAACTGCGGATCCGGGTCTATCCCGACGACGTGCACGTCGACAGCCACGAGCTGGCGCTGACCGAAGGCGAACGCCGAGCAGGAACCGCCTACTGGCGCGAAATCTTCGCCGCCGGCATGGATGTGCCGAGGCGGCAGGCCGCCTGGCGAGCCCTCGTCGCGGCGTCCGGCGGAGAGCGGGCGAGCTGGGTCCGTGCCGCGTTGACCCCGTCCGGCCAACCGCCCGGCGAGCCGGGCTTTCCTGACGTTGAGCTGCGCCCGGAGGCCTGGATGCGGTCCGCGCGCACCCTGCTGTTGCCTGATCGGCTGGAATTCTCGGCCTACCGGGACGGTGCGCTGGTGTGGCGCGAGGTCGGCGCGGACATCCCGGACACGCTGCCGGTGGGACTGGCCCCGAAGGCGACCGGCGGCGGCGCGGGCCCGGACTCGCTTCCGTTCGACGACACGAGCCGGTGGTTGATCGACTTTCCGAAGGCCGTCGAGTGCGGGATGGGGCTCGCTGTTCCACTTGAGGATCCAGAGCAAAGCTTCGATCTGCTGACCGTCGTCGGGGTGTCCTCTCAGGACAGCGCCACCGGAGCGGCCAGGGTCCAGGACATGCTCGCTGCCCACACGTTCTCCGGCGGCCTGTCACCCCTGCCGGCCCGCACCCCGACGAACAACACGCCAGAGACCCGCAGCGGCTGGCTATCCCGAGGCGCCCCGAACGACCCCGACCTGGTCGAGAGATGGCGGGCGGCATACGACGCCTCCAGCCCCCAGGAGGCAGCGCGGCTCGCTCGGGCTCTCGGCGTCGACGGGGCAGCGGTGCTGGCCGGCGTGTGCGACCCTGGCAGCGACGATGAGGCGCTGCTGCACAGGCTGCACAGCCTGCAGGCCGACTTCTACTCCTGGTCGCGGATGTGGCGCCCGCGCGAGAGCGCCGACACCGGTAACTCCACGCCGTGCCGGGATCCGTGGTTCCTCGCGGCGCGCGATCACTACAGCAAGTACGTCCGAGCGCGGGGACCGCTGCCCGTGCTGCGCATCGCGCGCCAGCCTTACGGGCTGCTTCCGGTCAGCTCGACCGACCTGTGGCGTGGCGAGGACGTCGATCCGAACATCACCTTCTACGTCGGGTCCTTCCTCGCCGTGATGGCCGAACATCTGGACCGCGGCCTGCAGGTCGGCGAGGGGGCCGACCAGGACGCGGTCCTTCTCGATCTGCTGAGCCGGGAAGCGAGTCCGCGCCAGTTGAACGGCTATCCCAACTTCGCGGGCACGTGGGAAGGTAAGAAGCCGCCGCCTGCCGCGGTCGGCGCGATCCCGTCGACCTCACCGCTGGCGTGGCGGCACGCCGAGCAGGGTGGGGCCCAAGTCCTCGACCCCTTCCCGGACGGGCTGCCGCAGGCTTTGGCGCCCGCGGTCTCGGGCCATCCACTGGCCCAGTTGCTGTTCCTGTTCGACGAGGGGCTTGCGCACATGCGCCAGACGCACACGCCGCCGGCCCCGGATCCGTTCGACGACACCTACCGATCGCTCACCGAGCCGCTCTGGCAGCTTCGAAACCCTCCGACGACCAGCATGTTCTACGCCCAAGCCGAATGGACCTACAACTTCTTGCGCAACCTGGTCTCCCTCGGCGGTCCGGCACTGCCTGACGCCGTCGCCGAGCGAGCCGCCACCGGTGCGCCGGTCCGGGAGCTGTTCGCGCACTTCGTCACGGTCGAGGACGACGCCATCGCCGACCTGCCGCGGCTGGAGCGGCTGTACCGCGAGACGTTGGAGGCGCTGTCGAGCCGGGTGGACGCGTGGGTGTCGTCCTTGGCGGCCTCGCGCCTGGACGGTCTGCGAAAGGCCAGGCCGAGCGGGATACGCACCGGCGGGTACGGCTGGCTCACCAACATCGAGTCCATTAATCCCAATCCGCAGCGGCAGGGCTACCTCCTCACGCCGTCCCTGCACCACGCGACCACCGCGGCGGTGTTGAGGTCGGGCTGGCAGGCCCACTCGGACAAGGGCGCGTTCGCGGTCGACATCCAGTCGGCGCGGGTCCGGCGGGCGCAGGCGATGATCGAAGGCGTGCGCGGCGGCCAAACGGTCAACGCGCTGCTGGGGTACCAGTTCGAGCGGGCCCTGCACGACGCGAAGCTGGATGCCTGCGTCGCCGGCTTCCGGCAGGCGTACCCGCTCGCCCCGCTTGTCGAGGCCGAGGCGCCGGGTCACGAGGAGGCCAAGGTGTCGATCGGCGCCCGCAACGTCGTCGACGGGCAAGCCCTGCGCCGGGACCGGGCACGCTTCGACTCCGATGACACCCTGCGCTCGATCACCGGTGCCGACCCTCAGGCGGACGGCCCTGCCATCCGTCGGATGCTCGCCGAGCTCGAGGAGACCTTCGACGCGGTCAGTGATCTGCTGCTGGCCGAGAGCGTCCACCAGCTCGTCGGCGGCAGCGCGCTGCGGGCCGGGCTCGCCGCGGACGCGATCGGCAGGGGCCAGGACCTGCCCTCGGATTACGACGTGCTGCGCACCCCGCGCGGCGGCATAGCGGTGACTCATCACGTCGGCATGCTTTTGCCCGCAGCCATGCCGCCCGGCTGGAACGACGACCGGCCGCTCGCTCAGCTGGAGCCCGGCGTCGAAGGTTGGCTGCGCCGCCGGTTCGGAGCCGCGGCCGACGCACCGCTCAGCGCTCGCCTCGGCGCGCTCGGCTGGTGCGCGCTCGACCTGTTGATCGCGCCCGCGACCAGCGTCCGGGACGCGCTCACGGCTGCCGGCGACTTTGACGAGGCGGCGTTCACCGACCTCATGCTGCTCTGCGAGCGGCTGCGGGCGGTGACCTCCGGCGCGACCCCGCTGACTCCCGCGCACCTGGACCCGGCCGATCCGGAGCCAGGGTCTGGACACCACCTCACTGACCTGGGTGACCGGGTGGGTGGCTGGCTGGCCAAAGTCCGCGCGGCTGCCAAGGATCTGGGCCGCATCGACTCGGCCGAGGCCGCGGAGCCCGTAGTGCGGCGGCTGGCCGAGCTCGGATTGCCCGTGGGAGCCGGCCCCGCCGCCGCCGACCTTGACCGGTTGCGCTCGCTGCTCGGTTCGGTCGATCTCGCCGATCGGGCCGCGCCGCCTGATCCGAACGCTCAACCGGCCGCCGCCGGCGCGTGGGTGGCCAGCTTGCTCGCGGTCACCGCTGCCCTGCTGCACCCTGCCGTGAAGGTGGCGCCCCGGTTGACGCGCGGCCTTCCACCCGCCCCGGCGCCAGCTCCCGACGCCGACGCGGTGGCCGGTTGGCTGCGCGACATGTGCCTGGTCCGCCCGCGAGTCGACACGCTCGACGGTGCGATGGTCGCCGCTGAGGTGCTGGCCCAGACGTCCGCGGCCTCCTATGTCCTCGCCCAGCCAGTCGCAGCCGAGGCCGCCGCGCAGCCGTGGGTGGCGACCGCTGCGCTGGCCGAGGGCGCCGGCCCGCGCAACTCGCTGGTGCTCCAGCAGGACGACCCCGCTGACACCCACGCCGGCCTGGTGGTCGACTCCTGGACGGAGGTGGTGCCCCGGCCGCCCGGCGCGCACGGCGCGGAGGAGATCGTCGGCGTGGCGTTCGACTACGACCGGCCGGGCGCCCGCCCGCCGCAGGCCATGCTCATCGCCGTTCCGCCGGATCCCGCTCGCGGCTGGTGTCTGGAGGACGTGCACGCCTGCGTGGAGGAGACGCTGTTGCTGTCGCGGATCCGGACACTCGACCTGGTGGACGTGCCCGAGCTGCGCACCGTCCTCCCGATTCCGGACGGCCAGGGATGAGCCACTACGAGAGCCCGTCACGTGGCCATGGCATCGAAGAAGGCCTGGCCGCGCGGGTCTATGACCCGCTCTGGCTGTTGGGCAGGCAGTGGCAGTTCGGTGAGTTCCGCCACGAGAACGCGGCGTCGCCTGCCTGGGTGGAGGCAGTCCTGGACGTCCATCCGCTTGACCAGTGGCGTACCGCCGACGGCGAGAATTGGCAGACGTTTGCCTCCGGGGCCACTCCGCTCGAGCGACTTGTGGAAGAGCATGGGGGCGGGCCGTCGCCCCGCCTGCGGCTCGAGGGCGGCCTGCGGCTGCGCCGAATGCTCGCAGCTGCTGGAGCGGCCGATGACCTGGCAGCGTTCGTCGCGCGCTGTCCGTTCCCCAGCTCGGCGTTGCTCGACCAGGGCGACTCCGCGGTTCGCCGCGCATTACCGGACGGCGCCGGGCTGGCCGGCTGCCTGCAGCGGTTGTCCGATGCCGGGACCGTCGAGGAGGAGTTGGCTGCGCTGCGCGCGGGCGCGGCCGTGACCTCGACCGCCGCGCAGCTCGCGTCCCTGGCCGGCGACTGGCTCGAATGGTGGCGGGCGCAGGCGCCCGAGCTGATCCCCGCCGATCAGGACTGCTGGGATGAGCACCGCTTGGAGCACGCCTTCGCCCTTCGCGCGACCGGACTGCCGTCGGTGGAACTGCGCGCGAGCGAGTACCACGGGGGGCGGTTGGACTGGTCGGCGGTGGACGCCTTCGAGGTGGACGGTCCGGCGCCCGGAGAAGCGCGGCGGATCAAGCAGAGCGGAATCCCCGCTCCCGCGCGATTCGGCGGAATGCCCGCACCGCGGTTCTGGGAGATGGAGGACGCCCGATTCGACCCGGGGTCGGTGGACGCCGCACCCATCGACCTCGGCCGGCTGATGCTGGTCGGCTACGCCACGGTGTATGGCAATGACTGGTTCGTCGTTCCCATCCGGGTGCCGGTCTCGACCCTCAGCCAAGTGAGCCGGTTCGACGTGCACGACGTGTTCGGCGGCACGAGCACGCTCACCGCCATTGATCCGGACGTCGATGGGTGGAACCTCTTCAGCCTCAGCGCGGCGGAGCAACCGTTGACGCCAGGTCAGGAGCGGCCGACGAGTCCATGGTTCTTCCTCACGCCCGCCATTCCCGGCTCGCTGGAAAGCCAGCCGACCGACGTCGTGGTGCTGCTGCGTGACGAGATGGCCAACCTCGCGTGGGCCGTGGAGTCGATCGTGTGCGATGACCAAGGCCGCGCCCGCGACCGGTTCGCCGAGTGGGCCGCCCGGGATATCCCGCCGCCGGTGATCACCGAGCACCCGGCTTATCACGTCGACTCAGACGTGCCTGATCACTGGTTTCCCTTGATGCCCGAGCAACTCTCGGATCAGGAGTCGATCCGGCTCCGGCTCGTTCCGCTGTCGCGCATCGTCAACGGCGAGGTCAGCAACCTCCAACCTGCCGGGACGCTGCTGCCGTCGGGAAACGTGTGGCTGCATGAGGAGGAGGTTCCGCGCTCGGGCGTTCAGGTGGTGCGGACCTGGCAGCACGCACGCTGGCACGACGGGTCGCGCCACCTCTGGCAGGCCAGGCGCAAGCTGACCGGCAGCGGCGAGGGGTCAAGCGGTTTGCGGTTCGACCAGGTCGACAAGACGTAGTTTCCGCTCAGGCCGGCGGCCGGCGAGAGGGGGGAACCGTGGAGCTCAAGACCCAGTGGCGGCGCTGCAGTCACTGCCGCACCCTGGTGTACATCGGACACACCAGCGGCGCCTGTTCCGACGGCGGGATGCATCGCTTCGCGGTCAGCCGGGAATACCTGCTTCCGTACGGCCCCGCGCAGGACGGAGCCCAACCGGGCTGGCGCCGCTGTCTGAGGTGCGAGGGACTGGCGTTCAGCCACATCCCGGGCCGATGCCAGGACGGCACTCCGCACGACCTGAGTGACGCCTCTTTCGAGTACAGCGTGCCGGTCGTTTCCCACATCCCCGGCGCCCAGCCGGGTTGGCGTTCCTGCAGCGTGTGCCGCGGGCTGTACGACAGCTCGAAGCAGGATGCCGTGTGCTTCTCGGGTGGTCCGCACGATCCCACGGGCAGCTGGGAGTACAGCGTTCCGCTCGTGCAGTCGGGCTTGCAGCAATGGTGGACCTGGTGCGGCAACTGCCAAGGAATCGTCATCGCCGACTACCTTGCTAACCAATGTGTGAACGGCGGCAGTCACACCCCGAGCGGTGACGGTTACGTCCTGCCCTTCGGCATCTCCCTGGAGGGCACCCAGTCAGGCTGGCGTCAATGCGGCCGCTGCCAGGCGCTGGCCTTCGGCGGCATCTCCAACGGGGCCTGCTTCGTCGGCGGCGAGCATGACTACGCCGACAGCGCCGACTACAGCGTCGCGGTCGACGCCCGGCCGGACGCCCAACCCGGCTGGAAGTGGTGCAGCAAGTGCCAATTGCTGGCGATGACCAGTCTTGCCATCGGACCCTGCCCAGCAGGTGAGGTTCACGATCACTCCACCAGCGGCGCCTACAGCGTGTTTCCCGACCTGCTCGCCAACGGGCAGCCCGGGTGGCGCAAGTGCGGCAAGTGCAACGGCATGACGTTCACTCAGCTGTCACACGGCGTGTGCCGCGACGGACAGCCCCACGACCTTGCCGACAGCGGCGCCTACAGCATTCCGGTCGACGCCGCACCGATCGGAGGCGAGTCAAACTGGCGATGCTGCAACCGGTGCCAAGGCCTCGCCTACGGGGGCGACTCAGCCGGCAACTGCTGGGACGGCGCCGCTCACGACTTCACCGACAGTCGGCTGTACGGGATTCCGGTCGAGTTCCCGCCGGAGGGCGCCGAGGCCGGCTGGCGCCGGTGCGCACGGTGCGGGGGCCTGGCGTTCGAGGGCGACGGCGGCGGTGTGTGCGCCGGGGGGCAACCGCACGACTTCACGACAAGCCTGGCGTACAGCCTCGCGGTCAAGGCGCCACCCGAGTCGGCACCGGTCGAGGAGGCACCGGTGGCAGCCGGGCCTCGCCTGACTGTCACAAGCAGCGCCGAGTCCGTCGTCGTCAATGGCGCGGGCTTCAACGCCGCCGCCAGCATCGGCCTTACTTTCCTGCATGGCGCCGTCTCGAAGGCCGTCACGGTGACCTCGGACGAGCAGGGCGGGTTCCACTACGTCGACGACGTGGTCACCGAGGTGGACGGCGGTGGCGTGGTCATCGCCAAAGACGCGGCGGCGGGCACAGCTGTGACCGGGCGGCTGACGAGGTTCGTCCCCGGGGCCACGCCGCCACCGCAAGGATGAGCACCCGAGCCGCGGGCGGACGGCGCTGCCCTAGGCCGACGGCCTGGCCAAGATCAGACGTCAGACGCCGTCGACCTGGTGACCCTGCTCGATGAGGGCGTTCGCGAGCGCGGCACGGGTGTTGGGCCCGGCCTGCCCGTCCTGCGAAAGGCCTTGGGATGCCTGGAACTGCGTGACAGCGGCCCGCGTCTTGGGCCCGTCCAGACCGTCGATGCCTCCAGGGTCGAATCCGAGCACCGCCAGGCCTTCCTGGATCCCGCGCAGGGAGCCGAGGTGATACACCTTCGCGCCACCGCTGGATCCACCACCGCCGGATCCTCCGCCGGGCACCGGTGGTGAGCCGTCCTGCATAAAGCTGACCGAGGTGACGGTGTCGGAATTCGAGATGTCCAGGAACAGCTGGTACAGGTCCACGCCCTGGTACCGGCCACCCGGCGCGCCGCCGATGATCTCGACGAGGGCCATGTGCACGTGCGGCGGGATACCTCCCGAGGCCAGCACCGTTCCCAGCACGTCGCCTCTGGAGACCGTCGATCCGACGGCCAAGTTCGCGGGCACATCGGCGAGGTGGGTGTAGAAGCCACCCATCATGTCGTTCGACGCCCGCATGAAAAGCTGCGCGCCGTAGACCTTGCCGCTGTCCGTGGCGGGATCGTGCGGGCTCAGTTTCGTGATGTGCGCGTCGAAGGCGGCATGAATCTCGGTGCCAGGGGGCGCGCCCAGATCCATACCGAACTGGATGTACCACTCGGGCGGATGGTGGCCACCGGAGTTGGGTCCGCCGTGTCCTCTGGTAAACCCAGAGGGGAAGGGGCTGGATATGTCGATGTCGAAAGCGGCCACGTCGTTGTGCCTTTCTGCTTGGGTAATGGGTTCAGACGCCCAGCGCGATGAAACCAAGGCTGGCGAGCTGACCACTGAGCGCGCTCAGCGTGTCCGGATCGTTGAACGCTCCGCTCGGGGGCAGCCCGTTGTTGGTCTGGAACGCGCGGACACCGCCCTGGGTGCTCGGGCCGTCCGCGCCGTCCTGACGGCCCGGCCGGTATCCGAGGGCGAGTAGCGCACCCTGCACGCCGAACACGTCGGAAAGGTCCAGGGCGATCTGCTCGAACGGCAATCCTTGATCCTCGACCACCTGGGCGAGCTGGAAGTGCTTGCGGTCAAGGGCGTTCCGAACCCGGATGGTCCCCTCGTCAGGGTTGAAGTGGCATTCGTCGGCGGCGCCGTTCCAGTTCCGCGCTGCGACGTGGCCTTGGAGTTTGGGAAACTTAAAAGCCGGCCCCAGCGCCCAGCACATGCTCATGGTGGCCAACTGGGCGTTCGCCGGCCAGCTGGCGAAGTCGGCGAACTCACCGCGTGCGACGAGATAGGACTCCATCTGATCGAGCTTGGCCAGCACATGATGGTCGATGTCAGCATCCTCGACGTGCAGCGACGTCAGTGGTTTGAACGCCTTGTGTCCTTGAGGCGCCAGGTCCAGGCGAGCCTTCACCGCATCCCAGTCGGCAGCGACCTGATCCGGTGTCGCCTCCGAGCCGTTGGCGTCCAACCAGCGCAACTCGTTGGCTAGGTCGAGGGAGCGCGCCCGCTCGTCAGAAGTCGGCATCGAATTGGGACGGGGCGTCTCGTCGATCTTGTTGCCGATGCCCGTGCTCAGCCAGCCCTTCTGGTCCAGGTACATGAAGTCGACCCGGCCCTCCAAAGGGTCGTTGAAAGAGATCCAGTAATCGCGCACGCTCTGATGCATATTTGAGCTCCCCGTTCATCGCGCGTCGGGCGGCGTGGTGGCTCGTCCGACTCCGCGGAGATGTGTGGCCGGTCACATCCTGCCATCAAAGTGCCGGCCGGGATAGGTGGCTTCAGCCGCTGTCTCCGACGAACGGGGGCACCTCAGTAACGTGCGCCTGCGGGCTCTGAAAGCCCATCGAGCAAGCGTGCGTCGTCCTCGCTTAGCTCGATCAGCGCCGCGCGGGCGTTCTCGATGACCCGGGCCGGGCGCCTGGTGCCCGGGATCGGGAGAACGCAGCGGCTCTGGCCGAGCAACCAGCGCAGGGCGACCTGCGCCGCTGACGCGCCGACTCGCTCCGCCACCTCAAGGACGGCCGCCAGCAGGCTCTCGTTCGCGCGCAGCGCCGCCGGCTGGAACCGCGGGTTGTCCCGGCGCCAGTCATCGGCGGGCAGGTCCGCTGCCGAGCGGATCGCGCCGGTCAGATACCCGCGTCCGAGCGGGGCGTAGGCGAGCAGGGCGGCGCCGTTGTCCTCGCACCAGCGCAGCACGCCGTTTCGGGCCGGATCCCTGGTCCACAGGCTGAACTCCGACTGCACCGAGGCGATCGGCGCGATCCGGGCGGCGCGCCCGAGCTCGTCCACGCTGACCTCGGACAGCCCGATCGCCCTTATCTTGCCTGCCTGAACGAGCTCGGCCAGCGCGGCCACGCTGTCCTCGACCGGGACGGCGGGATCGACGCGGTGCAGCTGGTACAGGTCGAGGTGCTCGGTTCGCAGGCGCCGCAGCGACGCCTCGCACGAGCCGTGGATGTGCGCTCGTGAGCCGTTGCGGTGGTACTGCGAGGCGCCGTCCACCAGCAGGCCGACCTTGGTGGCCAGAAACGCCTTCTCACGCCGCCCGGCCAGGGCGCGCCCGAGCAGCGACTCGTTGGCGAACGGCCCGTAGACGTCGGCGGTGTCGAGAAGGGTGACGCCGTGGTCCAGGGCTGCCTGGATCGTGGCGGTGGCCTCGTCGTCGTTGCGCGCGCCGCGGTCGTAGAACCAGCTCATCGGCATGCAGCCCAGGCCGATGGCGCCGACCTCGCGGCCGGCGATCGCGCGTTGCGGCATCGGCCGAGATTCCACAGTCATCGCATGCCTTTCGAGGTCGGGCCGCGCGGTCAGTCCTCGGCGTCGCCGGTCGCCCAGGAGCCGCGGACGTGTCCGATGTGTTGCCGCATCAGCCGCGCGGCGCCTGCCGCGTCGCCGTCCTTGATCAGGTCGAGCAGTTCGGTGTGCTCGTGCGAGGTGGGCAGCAGCTGTCCGGAGTCGGCCAGCCTGGACATGCCGTACAGGCGCGACCTGAGTCGCAATGACTGGACGGTGGAGACCAGCGTCTTGTTGGAGAGCAGGCCCAGAAGTGCCGAATGGAACTCGAGGTCGGCCTTGTTGTGGGCGATCATGTCGTTGCGCACGGCCGCGCGTTCGATCTGGGCGGCCAGCTGCTTCAACTTCTTGTACTCCTCGGCCTCCAGCCCTCGCCGGGCGAGCAGCCGCACCGCGGGCACCTCGATGAGCAGCCGCACTTCGGTGAGCTCGTCGAGTTCGGCGGCGTCGAGTTCCACGACCCGGAATCCCTTGTTGCGGACGGTCTCGACCAGGCCCTGGTTGACGAGGTCGAGGACGGCCTCGCGCACCGGGGTGGCCGACATGCGCAACTGGGCGGCCAGGGTCGGGGCGGAGTACACGACATCAGGCCGCAGTTCACCGGCGATGATCGCCGCCTGCAGGGTCTTGATGGCCTCGTCGCGAAGGCTGGTCCGGGAGCCGACCGAACGCAGGACCGGCGTGCTGGAGGTCATGGAAGGCGCCTCAGCCGGCTTCGATGGTGACGGTGTGCGAGCTGGTGAAGATGTCCACCGCGACCTTGCCCTGCTCCTTCGTGCCGTAGCTGGAGGCCTTCACACCGCCGAACGGCAGGTAGAAGTCGACTCCGGTGGTCGGCGCGTTGACCTTGATCATGCCCGCGTCCAGGCGGTTGGCGGCGTCCAGGACGCCGGCGAGGTCGCGGGTGTGCAGGCTGGCCACCAGGCCGTGCTGAACGGCGTTGGCGCGGCTGATCGCCTGGTTGAGGGTCGCGACCCTGCTGATCGAGCAGATCGGGCCGAACACCTCGTCGCATTCGAGCAGGTGGTCAGCTCCCAACCCGTCGACGAGCGTGGGCGCGACGAACCATCCGGTGTCGCCGGCCTCGGTCCCGCCGGTGAGCACCCGGCCGCCGCCGGCCTCGACACTCGCGGCGGCGGCCAGCACCCGATCGCGGGCGGCCGCGTCGATGACCGGGCCCACCGTGACGTCCTCCCGCGCCGGATCGCCGACCACGACGTTCCGAACCGCCTCGACGAGGGCCTCGACGAACCCGGCGGCGTCACCGACCACGATCACCCTTTTGGTGGCGGTGCATTTCTGTCCGGCGTAACCGGCGATGGCAGCCGCGATGCTGCCGGCGGTGGCCTCGACGTCGGCGTCGGGCAGGACGATCGCCGGGTTCTGCCCGCCCATCTCGGCCTGCACGGCGATGCCCCGCTGAGCCGCCGCGGCGACGATGGCGCGGCCCACTCCGGTCGAGCCGGTGAAGGAGACGACGTCGGCCTCCTCCAGAACGGCTCGGCCGGTGTCCGCGCCGCCGGCGACGACGGTGAACAGGCCGGCGGGCAGGTGCGGGGTGAGCAGCTCGGACAGCCGCAACGCGCAGGCGGTCGCCGGTTCGGCGGGCTTGAGCAGGACGGCGTTGCCGTAGGCCAGGGCCGGAGCCGCCTTCCACAGCGGGATCGCGAACGGGAAGTTCCACGGCGTGATGAGCCCGGCGAGCCCGCGTGGGCGCCGGGTGGTGAACAGCAAGCCCGCGCCGGACGGGTTGTGAGTGGCGCCGACCGGGTCGAAGGGCTGCTGGGCGTAGTAGCGCAGGATGGCCACCGACCGCGCGATCTCGCCCCGGGCCTCGGCCAGCGGCTTGCCGACCTCGCGCACCGCGAGCGCCGCCAGTTCGGTCGCGGCCTCCTGCACGGCGTCGGCCGCCTGGCCCAGCGCCTTGGCCCGCCCGGCGGCGCCGGCGTCGATCCACTCGGGCTGGGCCTTGCGGGCCGCCTGGGCCGCCTCGTGCACGTCCTCGGGCGTGCTCGCCCGGACCCGGGC
Source organism: Jatrophihabitans sp. (assembly GCA_036389035.1). NCBI lineage: Bacteria > Bacillati > Actinomycetota > Actinomycetes > Jatrophihabitantales > Jatrophihabitantaceae > Jatrophihabitans > Jatrophihabitans sp. Next base: position 38,936 of record DASVQQ010000035.1, on the reverse strand, counting down.
CACGATGTCGTCAGGTCGTTGCGGGGAGGTCGAGGTGATCATGTTATCTCTCGCGTTCAAAAGCGGAATCCCGCCGGGAAGGGGTCGGTGGGGTCGAGCAGGTACTGCGCGGTTCCGGTGACCCACGCCCGACCGGTGATGGTCGGCACCACGGCGGACAGGTCACCGATCGTCGTCTCTTCCACGAGGCGTCCGATGAACCGGGTGCCGATGAACGACTCGTTGACGAAGTCGGTGTGCAGCGCGAGTTCGCCGCGGGCGTGCAGTTGCGCCATCCGGGCGCTGGTGCCGGTGCCGCACGGCGAGCGGTCGAACCATCCGGGATAGATCGCCATGGCATGACGGGAGTGCCGGGCGGTCGAGCCGGGGGCGATGAACTGCACGTGATGGCAACCGCTGATCTCGGGGGCCTCCGGGTGGACCGGTGACTTCGAGGCGTTGATGGCCTCCATGATCGCCAGCCCCGCCTCGACGATGCCTTGTTGCTGGGCGCGGTCGAAGGCGAAGCCGAGTTTGGCCAGCTCCACCATCGCGTAGAAGTTGCCGCCGAAGGCGATGTCGTAGTCCACCGTTCCCAGTCCCGGGACGTCGACCTGCTGGTCCAGGGCGAGGGAGAACGAGGCCACATTGCGGATGGTCACCGAGCGGGCGGCGCCGCCCTCGACCGCGACCTCGGCGACCACCACTCCGGCCGGGGTGTCCAACCTGATGGTGGTGACCGGTTCCACCACCGGCACCATGCCCGTCTCCACCAGGACCGTGGCCACCCCGATGGTGCCGTGCCCGCACATCGGCAGGCAGCCCGAGACCTCGATGTAGAGGACGCCCCAGTCACAGTCCGGACGGGTCGGGGGTTGCAGGATCGCGCCGGACATCGCGGCATGCCCCCTGGGCTCGAACATCAGCAGCGTCCGCAGGTCGTCCATGTCGCGCAGAAAGTTGACCCGCCGTTGCGCCATGGACTCGCCCGGAAGCACGCCCACCCCGCCGACGATGACGCGCGTCGGCATGCCTTCGGTGTGCGAGTCGACCGCGTGCAGCGTGCGTACCGACCTCATTGGTCGCTCCCTCTCAGTCTCAGCCGTAGTAGTCGGCGGGTGCTCAGCGCAGGCCGGCGGCCATCGCCTTCTCGGTCGCCTCGCGGATGACGGCCGCGTCGGCCTCGGACAGCGGCCCGCGCGGCGGCTGGCAGCGCCCACCGTCGATCGCGTCGGGGTTGAGGTCCATCGACAGCTTGATCGCCTGCACGAACTCGGTCTTGGAGTCCCAGCGCAGCAGCGAGTGCAGCGCGTAGTACAGCGGCAGCGCCTTGTCCAGATCGCGTGCCCGGGCGGCGTTGAACAGCTCGACGCAGGACGCGGGGAAGACGTTGGGGTAACCGGCGATCCAACCGGGCGAGCCGGTGAGGCAGAGCTCGACGACGACGTCGTCGCTGCCGGCGAGCACGTCGAGATCCGGGACGAGCTCGCGCAGCTCGTAGAACCGGCGCACGTCGCCGGAGAACTCCTTGACGGCGACGATGAGCCCCTCGTGGTAGAGCTGGGCCAGCAGTCTCGGAACGAGATCGACCTTGGTGTCGAACGGGTTGTTGTAGGCGACGATCGGGACGCCGGCCTCGGCGACGATGCGATAGTGCTCCACGACGTCGACGTCGCGGGCCCGGTAGGAGTTCGGAGGCAGCAACATCACGGCGGGACAGCCGGCCTCCGCGGCCAGCTCGGCGTGCCGGCGAGCCTGCTTGGCGCCGTAGGCGGCGATGCCGGGCATGACCACGAAATCGTCGGGCGCGGCCTGCACCGCGGTGCGCACCACGGCGTCCCGCTGGGCGTCGGTGAGAACCTGGTACTCACCGAGCGAGCCGTTGGGCGTCACCCCGTGGCAGCCGTTGGCGGCCAGCCACGCGACGTGGGTGGCGAAGGCATCCAGGTTTGGGGTGTCGTCGTCATTCCAGGGCAGTGCGGTGGCGACGAGTACTCCGTGCCAGGGCTTGCGGTCCATCTGGTGCTCCTTCAAGGGGTCATCGTTGCGGGTTCGGTGGGCGGGTGGGCGAGCAGCCCGAGCGGGATGGGCGCGGCGACCGGCCGGTTGGCGCTGCCGGCCAGATCGAGCGGCTGTCCGGTTCGCGACGCGGTCAGGCAGCTGGTGGCGTAGCCGCATTCGCGTCCCTGGCACCAGCCCATTCCGGAGCGGGACAGCAGCTTGACCGTACGGGCGTCCCGGGCGCCGGCGTCGATGGCGGCGTCGATCTCAGCGACACTGACCTCTTCGCATCGGCAGACCACCGTGCTCGGTTCGAGCGTGTCGAGCCAGAACCGGGGGACGGGGTAGACCGCGTGCATCGCGGCCGCGAAGCGGCGCAGCCGGTCCCGGGTCCGGATGGCCATCGCGACGGTTCTGCTTGATTCCACAGGGAAGTCGGGCTCACCGTCGGGTCGGGCCGGCGGGCCTGCCGGGTCGGCGGATCGGCTGGCGGCCCGCGCGGCGCAGACCCCCGCGACGACGCCTTCGGCCACGGCCAGCTGGGCGCCGCCGACGCCGGTGGTCTCCCCGGCCGCGAAGACGCGCGGGTTGCTGGTCTGCTGGGTGCTGTCGGTGGTGACGGCGAGCGTCCCGTCCGCGGTCACCGACAGCGCGCAGCCGGCTTGCGACGGCAGCTCGGACTGGGTGGTGAAGCCGTACCCGACGGCGAGCACGTCGACAGCCACCCGGCGGCGGGTGTGGTCGCGGACCTTGCCGGCCCGGTCCAGGCGGGCGACGGTCACCGCTTCCAGCCGGTCGCCGCCATGCGCCGCGACGACGACAGAGCCGGTGCGCAGCGGTATCCGGTGCCGTGCCAGGCCGAGCGCGTAGCCACCTGCCTCGCGGAGTTTGGCCGGCTGCGCCACGGCAGCGGGCAGTTGCCTGAACCAGCCGGCGGCGCGGTTGGCCTCGTGCACGCCGAGGACGTCGGCCCCATGGGCGGCCAGCGCGGTGGCCACGGGCAGCAGGAACGGCCCGGTGCCCGCGACCAGGACGCGGGGCCCGACGGCGACGCCGCTGCCCTTGAGCAGGGCCTGGGCGCCGCCCACGGTGAGGACGCCGGGCAGGTCCCAGCCGGGGAAGGGGACCTGCCGGTCATAGGCGCCGACAGCCAGCACCACCGCGTCGGCGCGCACGCACAGCTCGGCCGGGCGGTGCGGGTCGCGACGGTCGACGGCTGCGATCAGGCATTCCGACTCGTCGGCCTGCAGCGACCAGACCTGGTGCTCGAGGTGGACGGTGAGCCGCCCTGCCGCGACGAGGGCCGTCAACCGGCGGCGAAGGTCCTCATAGGTCGCGATGTCATGGTGCAGGCCGTCCGAGCCGTCCAGACCGGTCTTCTGGTGGCGCCAGTACTGGCCCCCCAGCCGAGCACCGGAATCGATCAGGATCGTCGACCCTCCTTGCTCGGCGGCGTGCACGGCCGCCGCCAGACCTGCCGGGCCGGCGCCGATGACGGCGACCGAGGGCTGCCCGGCGTCCTCAGCAGGCGAGGTCATCGTGACCCGTCCCGGTCTGGGTCGTGACGGTCATGCCGGCGGCGGCCGGCGCCAGGCAGGCGCGCTGGTTTCCGGCGCCGTTCACGCTGATCAGGCAGTCGTAGCAGACCCCGATGCCGCAGAACAGGCCGCGCGGCGTTGCATGCCGGCGGGTCACGCGCCAGCTGTAGATGCCGGCGTTGATCAGCGCGGCGCCCACGGTCTGGCCCTCGACGAAGTCGATCTCCCGCTCGTCGAAGGTGAATCCGGTCATGCCAGCCCTCCGATCAGGCGCTCCGGGCTGAAGGGCTTGGGATCCACGCTGGCCGGCTGCCCGGTGATCAGCTGGGTGATCAGCTCACCGGTCGCGGGGGCCAGGCCGATGCCGGCGCCCTCGTGCCCGCAGGCGTGCAGCACGCCCGGAACGCGCGGGTCGGCGCCGATCACGGGCAGGTGGTCGGGGCAGTAGGGGCGGAACCCGGCGTACACCCGCAGCAGTTGGATCTCGGCCAGCACCGGAAACAGGGTGATCGCTTGGGCCGCGAGCTGCCGCACCACCGGAATCGAGATCCTCTTGTCGAAGCCGACCCGTTCGCGGCTGGCGCCGATCAGCACCGGCCCCGATCGGGTTCCCTCGATCACGGGCGACAGCTCCAGGCCCGCGTTGTCCGAGGCGACGTTGGCGACGTAGTCGGCCGAGTAGACCTTGTGCCGGATGACCCGAGGCAGCGGCTCGGTGACCAGGATGAAGCCACGCCGCGGCAGGATCGGCACCTCGGCGCCCAACCGGGCCGAAACCTGCCCACCCCAGGTTCCGGCCGCGTTGACCACGTGATCGGCCGGCACCACGCCGGCGCCGGTGCGCACCCCGCTCAGCCGTCCGCCGGTCAGCACGCTGCCGGTGACTTCGACACCGGTGTGCACGACGGCCCCCAAGCCCCGGGCTGCCGCGAGCAGGCTGGCGGCGGCCAGCGCGGGCTGCACCTGCAGGTCGCCGGGGTAGAAGACGCCGCCCGCCATGGCGGGGGACAGGTGCGGTTCGGCTTCGAGCAGCTGCGCCCGGTCCAGCGGCTCACTGTCCACCCCTAGCGCACGCTGCTCGGCCGCGAACTCGCGCAGGGCGGTGAGCCCGCCGGCGCCGCTGGCGACCACCACGCCGCCTTTGCGTTCCAGCTCGAAGGCCTCGTTGCCCAGTTCCTCGCCGAGTTCGCTCCACAGCCGCGATGACCGCAACGCCAGGTCCAGCTCAGGACCGGCCTCCTTGTCTGACAGCAACAGGTTGCCCTCACCCGCGCCGGTGGTGCCGGCGGCGACGGCGCCGCGCTCCAGGACGGTGACCTCCAGACCCGCCCGGGCGGCGTAGAAGGCGCAGGCGGCACCCACGATGCCCGCGCCGACGATGACTACCCGTGCCACACCAGTACTATGTCACACGGCACTGAGTGAACACGCGGCGGCCGATCGGGCAGTTGCCGACATGCGCGCCGGCACCCGTCTGGGCAGCGCGACAAACCTGGACAGCATGGCCAGTAAGCGTTTGCCGATTCTCGGCAATCCGGCTCACGGGCCGGTCGGCAAGTCGCGGGCCGGCCAGTCGAACAGCCGCGCCGCCTCCACCGCGACCTGCAACGCGAACCGGGTGGCCGGATCGCTCGGGTCCTGCCCGGTCAGCGCTTTCACCCGGGCCAGGCGGTAGGTGATCGTTCGAACCGACACGTTCATCCGCCGCGCGGTCTCGGTGGCGACCGCGCCGCAGGAGAAGTAACAACGAAGGGTCTCCAGGAGCAACCCAGGCCCGCCGCGGGCTCCGGCCAGGGGGGCCAGCAGGTCGCGGACCAGGTCGAGGGTGGCCGCCTGGTCACGCGCCAGGACGCGATAGACCAGCAAGTCACGTGGCTGCACCGTGCCGGCGTCCATCCCCAGCCGCTCGCCGAGGGCAAGCGCCTCCCGGGCCTCCTCATAGGACCGGGCTATCCCGTAGGCGCCGACGTAGGGCCGGCCTGCTGAGGTGTGCCACGGCTGACCGGACGTCAGACGGCTGAGCTCTTTCTGGATCACCTCGGTGACCTCGATCGATCTGGCCCGGGAGCTCCTGCTCGGCCCAGGGACCAGGACGACGACGTTGCCGTCCTTGGTGGCAACCAGCACCTCGCGATCGCCGAACTGCTCGACGACGGCCCGTTCCAGGACTGTCGCCGCCCGGTCGATAACTGTCGTCACCCGATCGATGGCGGTCGTCGTTCGATCGAGTTTGTCCTGTGGATCACTGGGTGCGGCCAGCGCCACCTGATGCGACTGGCCGAGATCGAGCCCGAACGGCTCGGCGCGCTCGACCAGGCGCGAGACGTCGGCGTCACCGCGCAACAGGTCGTCGATGAATTCCCGCCGCAGTGATTCCTCGTGGCGGATCATCTCGCGTCGCGCGGCCTGGTGGCTGTCCAGGAACACGCCGATGGCATCGTCGAGTACCCGCAACACCGCCTCAGCGGCCTCCCGAACCCGCTCGCGGTCACGACTGCGCACCACCATGGGCAGTTGCCTCCAGAGCCGCCACGCCGCCCCGAGGTAGAGCTCCACCGCCTGCCCCGCGCCGACGCCTTGCTCGGCGGCGCTGCGGCCGAGGTCCCGGACGGCCGCCAACTGCTCCGGTCGTGGCCGGCGGCCCGAGACCGCCGCGTCAGCCAGCATCGTCAGGTACTCGCCCAGCAACTCCACCGGCGCCTGGCAAGCCTTGGCCGTGGACTCCGCGACGGCGCGAAGCCAGTCGTCCTGATCGAGGCCCGGCACCCCTTCTGAACCGGTTGGCTTGCCGGACTTGGCCGTCATGCTCGGCTCCTCAGCTGTCCCTGCTCCGTCATGTTTCGCATGAGGTCAGTACAGCCATCTTGCCGAGGTTCGGCAAGTTCACCTTGACCAGGATTACCGGCGGCAGGCCTGCCCGTATCCGGCCGGGCCGGGCATCGTGGTGGTCATGGGGTGCAGGGGCCGGCTGCGTTGCGACCTGGGAATCGCAGCGCAGCCAGGCGCCGCGACGCCCTTGAGAACCACGAAAGGACGTTGCGTCCATGATCGCCCTGCTGCCACACCCGCCGTCGAAGGAAGCATGATGCGCACACCTCACCGCGCCACCGGAACACCGGCGTCCCAAGGTGTTCCTCGAGCTCAGCGGGAATTCCGCGCGGCCCTGGAGCAGCAGCGACTTTTCAGACTCGATCAGCTCGACGAGCTCACCGAGGCGGCAGCGCACGCCCCGGCCACTGACCCCGCTCAGCGGCAGGTCAACGAGATTCTCAGGACAAGCGCCCGGGCGGCGCTCACCGAGGTCGAGGACGCGCTGACTCGCCTGCGAGCCGGCACGTACGGCCGCTGCGAGCGGTGCGCTGAGCCGATCTCACTCGAACGCCTGGAGATCCTGCCGATGTCGCGCTACTGCACGCCCTGCCAGCACCATCTGCAGACGCAGTCGTCCTAGCTGCCGCCGCCGCGATCGACCGCGGCGCCCCTGATCGACCACTGCGACGCCACTAAAAAGCCGAAGCGTGCTCCGCCCCCGAGGCAGAGCACGCTTCGGCCCGCGACCCGTCAGTCGCTCTTCTTTCCGTTCTTTCCGTGCAGGTACACCGGTAAGTCGATCAGGCCGCGCAGCAGGGTGCTCTCCTCCCAGGCCAGCGAATCGGGGTCGGCGGCCAGCTCCATGTCCGGGAACCGGGTCAAGAGCTTGGTCAACGAGACCTCGAGCTGGATCTTGGCCAGCGGCGCCCCGATGCAGTAGTGGGGGCCGAACCCGAAGCCCAGGATGCCCGTCGGATGCCGGGTGACGTCGAGGCGGTCCGGGTCGGGGTAGCGGTTGGCGTCGCGGTGCGCCGAGTTCACCGACAGCGCCAGGATCTCATCCGCCGGGATGGTCACGTCTCCCACCTGGACCGGCTCCTTGGTGAACCGGAAGGTGGCCACCCCGACACCGCCGTCGAAGCGCATCAACTCGTCCACGGCCCCCGGCATCAGCGACAGGTCCGCCCGCAGCTTGGCCAGCTCCTCCGGATGGGTCAGCAGGTGGAAGATCGAGTTGGTCAGCGTGTGCATCGAGGTGACGTGGCCGGCGATCATGAACAGGAAGAACATGCCCACCATCTCATCGAGCGTGAGCCGGTCGCCGTCGTCCTTGCCCCTGAGCAGGGCGCTGATCATGTCCTCGCCGGGTTCGACGAGTTTGGTGTCGATGCTGGTCCGGGCGTAGGCCATGACGTCCTGCGACGCCTTCTCCACCACCTCGGGCGGGTGGCCGGCGCCGACCAGCTCCACCGCCCAGCGGCGGAAGGTGGCCTCCTCCTCCGGTGAGACGCCCAGCAGATCGCAGATGGTGATGATCGGCAGCGGCAGCGTGTAGGCGCCGACCAGCTCCACCACCCCGTGCTGGTTCTCCATCGCATCCAGCAGGTTGTCGGCCACCACCTCCAGCCGGGGCCGGTAGCCGTCCATCCGCTTCGGGTTGAACTCCTTGCTCACCAGCGAGCGCAGCCGGGTGTGCCGCGGCGCGTCGCTGTTGAGCATGTGCTGGGACAGCTCGTCGTTGAAAAGGTCGGTGGTGTCCTCCTCCTGCTCGACCTCCATTCCCGAGTGGCGGGCGAACAGCTCGTTCATCCGGCTTCCGTCCTTGCTCACGCGCGGATCGCCCAGCAACTGGCGGACGTCGTCGTAGCTCGTCACCAGCCAGACCTTGGCGCCGTGCGGGAACACCACCGGATGCGCCCGCCCCTTGGCACGGAACCGTTCCAGGATCTCGTACGGGTGCGTCATGAAGTCCTTATAAAGGTGCTCGATAGGTTGTGACGAATCCACACTCATGGGGCAGAACTCCTTGTGAGACGATTCCGGCTTTCGTATCATCAGAGCCGCTCAAGCGCCTCTGCTGATACACGGAGTCCTTGAAGGACATAGTCAGGAGCTGGTGTCGCAGTGGCTGCCCGGTCGGTGTGCCGGATGTGTTCCGGGCGCGCGACTTCTGTGGCCGCTAGGCATGGCCGTCACCTCGAACACGAAGGCGGATCACCGATGAGCGACGGAACAGGCGTGAGCGCATGACCGAGACCGTTTCGGAAGGACCGCTCGGCGTACTGGCCACCTTCCGCCAGACACCCCCTGCCATCAAGGCCATTCTGGCCGGCGTGTTCGTCGGCAGGCTGGCCGGCTTCCTGGTGATCTTCCTGGTGGTGTTCCTCACCGAGCGCGGGTTCACCACCGGCCAGGCCGGCTTCGCGCTGGGCCTCTACGGCGCCGGCGCGGTGGCGGGCAGCTTCATCGGCGGCTGGGCGACCGACCGGTTGAGCGCGCGGTCGGCGACCGCGATCAGCATGCTGGGCTCACCGGTGCTGCTCATCGCCATCCTTTACGTCACAGCCTTCCCCCTGATCGTGCTGTCCGTCTTCCTGGTCGGATTGGTCGGGCAGATCTACCGGCCGGCCGCCCAGTTCCTGATCACCGAGCTCACCCCGCCGAGCCAGCTGGTGATGGTGACCGCCATGCAGCGGCTGGCCATGAACCTGGGAACCACCGTCACGCCGCTGATCGGCACCGCGCTGCTGTCGGTCTCCTACAGCCTGCTGTTCTGGGCCGAGGCGATAGCGTCGGTGGCCTACGGCCTGATCGCGCTGAAGGCGCTGCCGCCGAAGATGAAGCCCGCCCCGGGCGAGACCCCGGTGGTGCAGCCGCAGGGCGGCTACCGGGCCGTCATGTCGGACTGGCGGTACCTGTTCTTCCTGGCCTCGGTGTTCCTCGTCGCCATCGTCTACGCCCAGTACACCGCGTCGCTGCCGCTGGCCATCGTGTCCGCCGGGCTCAGCCTGTGGTGGTACAGCGCGGTGGTCAGCCTCAACGCGTTCATCGTCGCCACCTGCGAGGTGCTGGCGACCAAATGGGTGCAGAACTGGCCGCTGCGGCTGATCGCGCTCAGCGGCTGGGGCTTCGTGGCACTCGGTTACACCGTGCACGCCTTCGGGATCACCCCCGCCCTGCTGATCCTCGGCACCATCCTCTGGACCGCCTCGGAGATCACCGGAGCGCCGACCACCTTCGCCTACCCCGGCATGGTCGCGCCGGTGCACCTGCGCGGGCGCTACATCGGCGCCATGCAGACGGTGTTCGGCCTGGCCACCGCGATCGGGCCGGTGGCCGGGATCGCGCTCTGGTCAGCCGTCGGCAACGCGGTGTTCGCCTGGGCCGCCGGGGTGGCGGTTCTGTCGACGCTGTGCGCCCTGATCGGCATGCGACTGCCCGACTCGACGAAGCCGTCACTGACGAAGGAGCCGGTACCGGAGGCGGCCGGCTAGGGGGTTGCCAGCCGGCGCCTGCCCTCGGCCGCCTCGGCCACCGCCAGGTCCTGCCAGCCCATCCCGACGCTCTTGAAGACGCCAATCCCGCCGGCCGCCGCTGCCGGGCCGGCGGGGGCGCTGCCTTCGGCGGGGTCACTGCCGCCGACGGGGGCTTTGTCGTCGGCGAGGCCGAGGAGGTCGGCTAGGTCGATGAGCCGATCGGGCTCGAGCACCCCGGCCGCGATCGCCTGCAGCACGTCGCCGGCCTCGCGCAGGGCCGTCGAGCGCTCTTCCACCACCACCCGGCCGGCGCGCTCGAAGACCGCGTCGTCGAGTTCCCTGGCGGCGGGCTCGTGCGAGCCGATCGCGAGGACGCAGGCCTGCTCGGGCAGCAGCCGGCCGTCGAACACCGGCGTCCGGGCCGTGGTGGCGCACACGACGATGTCGGCCGTGGCGACATCGGCGCCGGCGCCGGGGTCTGCCGGCACGCCCTCGGCGCGCAGCCGGTCGATCAGCGCGGCCTGGCGGGCCGGGTCCCGCCCGGCGATCCGGACGGTCCGGAGCGGGCGCACCGCGCTGATGGCGTGCACGTGCCCCCACGCCTGCGGCCCGGACCCGAACACCAGCAGGGTGGCCGCGTCCTCGGCCGCCAGCGCGCGCACGGCCAGCGCCGACAGCGCCGGCGTGCGCAGCGTGGTCAGCGCCGTGCCGTCGACCAGCGCGCGGGGAGTCAGCGTCGCGGCGTCGAACAGGACGTACACCGCCTGGATCCGGGGCAGCCCCAGGCCCGGGTTAGCAGGCGCCACGCTGGTCAGCTTCACCCCGACCGAGTCGGCGCTGTGGGCCGGCATCACCAGCAGCTCGCCGTGCGCCTCTGGCACCGAGAACCGCGGCGGGCCGCCGGCCAGGTGGGCGCCCCGCGCCAGCGCCGACTCCAGGGCCGTGATCGCATCGGTCCAGGACACCAGCGACATCAGCGTGCGGGCGTTGAGGTAAGGCAGGTCCGCGTCCACGTCACCTCCTGGCCGAGTCACCGGCTCCGGGCCGCACGTCCAGTGCTATACACACAAGCACTGCTACCGCTCGGCGATTGCGAGTACTAAGAAATGCCTATCCCCACGGGCGCGGTGAGCGTGACCGATTACCACACCGCGGGCGAGCCGTTCCGCATCGTCACAGCAGGCCAACCCGAGATCCTCGGCTCGACCGTACTGGAGCGCAGGCAGTTCGCGCAGTCCTCACCAGAGGTCGAGGCGGTCCGGAAGTTGCTGGTGAACGAGCCGCGCGGCCATGCCGACATGTACGGCGGGTTCCTCATCCCGGCCGACGACGACGGCGCCGACTTCGGGGTGCTGTTCTGGCACAAGGACGGCTACTCGACCGCCTGCGGCCACGGCACCATCGCCCTGGGCGCCTGGGCAGTCAACACCGGCCGGGTGCCCGCGGCCGGCGATGGCGACACCGACGTCGTTATCGACGTCCCCTCCGGGCGGGTCACGGCGCGGGTGAGCTGCGCCGGCGGGCGGGTCCGGCGGGTGACGTTCGGCAACGTCGCGTCCTACGTCCTCGCCAGAAAGGTGCCGCTGAGCACCTCCTTCGGCCCGGTGCTGGCCGACGTCAGCTACGGCGGCGCCATCTACGCCTCGCTGGAGGCCGCGTCGGTGGGGCTGACGGTGTCCGCGGCGCACTATCCGCAGCTGATCGCGATCGGCCGCGAGGTCAAGTGGGCTCTCAATGACACGCAGTGGGCCAGGCATCCGAGCGATCGGCGGCTCGACGGCGTGTACGGCACGATCCTGTTCGAGGACCTCGGGCAGGACCAGGACGGCCCGCACCAGCGCAATGTCACCGTCTTCGCCGACGGCGAGGTCGACCGCTCGCCCTGCGGCTCGGGCACCTCGGCGCGGATCGCCCTGCTCGCCGAGGACGGGCGGCTGGCCGTCGGGCAGCGGTTGCGACACGACTCGATCATCGACACGACCTTTCTGGCCCGGGTGGTGGCCGAGGTCGACGTCGAGGACCGCGCCGGCCTCATCACCGAGATCGAGGGCGTGGCGTACCAGACCGGCACCGCGATCTTCAGCCTGGACCCCGACGACCCGCTGGGAACCGGATTCCTGTTGCGTTGAAACGGATAACCCTGACCCATCGCGAGCGCCAGGTGATGTGTGGATCTTGCGGATCAACCGGACATCCGTGCCCGTGGATCTTGTCAGCGCACCTGCGCATCCACTAGGAATTGCTCACGGGGTTGGCATACTTCAAGATCATATTTTCCGGTCGCTGGTATCTGAGCCACCCCTGCTGACTCCTCATCAGCACCGGGCCCGAGCGGTGAGCACGTGGCCTCCCGGGCGGGCAAACCTTGTCAAAAACACTGGCAATCGGGTGAGGTGAGGACGACGGAGGAACCGCTGCAGGTTCGCCTCATCGACGGCTTCGAGCTGCGCTACGGCTCGGACCCGGTCGAGCTGCCTCGCAGCTGCCAGCGGCTGATCGGCTTCCTCGCACTCTGGGAGCGTCCGGTGCTGCGGTCCTTCGTCAGCGGCAACCTGTGGCCTGACAGCGACACCGAGCACGCCAACGCAAGCCTGCGCTCCACGCTGTGGCGGCTGCCGAACGGGCGCGGCCAGCGACTGGTGCGGGTGACGGCGGGCCAGCTTGCGCTGGAGGAGTCGGTGCACGTGGACTACCGCGACGCCCTGGCCTGGTCGCGCGCGGTGCTAGCCGACTCCGCCGGTCCGCTGCCCGCGCCCTGGACGCTCAGCGAGATCAGCGTGCTGTCCCGCGAGGTGCTGCCGGACTGGTACGACGAGTGGGTGCTGCTGGCCCGCGAGCGGTTCCGGCAGCTGCGGCTGCACGCGTTGGAGTCGCTGTGCCAGCAGCTGGCCGCCGTGGGCCGCTTCGGCGAGGCGCTGCTGGCCGGCCTCGGCGCGGTGGCGATCGAGCCGCTGCGCGAGAGCGCGCACCGGCAGGTCATCGCCGTCCACCTGCAGGAGCACAACTTCGTCGAGGCGATCCGGCAGTACCGCAGTTATGAGCGGCTGCTCTCCGAGGAGCTTTCGCTGCAGCCGTCGGCCGAGTTGCGCGCCATGGTGCTCGCCCTGCGGATCCCGACGACCGCCTAGCCTCCGACCACCGCCTAGCCTCCGACCACCGCCTAGCCTCCGACGATCGCCGGCGTCAGTTCGTGTACCAGCGGACGTTGTCGGCGCTGGCGTGCTTGATGGTCGCGGTGAAGCGCTGGGGGTGGAACAGGTCGTCGAAGCTGATGTGGCCGTCGACGAGATCGGTGATCTTGATCTGACCGGTGTACAGCTGCTGGTGCCCGGTGATCTTGCCCCCCGGCGTCTGGCGGTCCAGCAGGGTCAGGTCGACCGAGTCCACCTTGAGCGCGTCCAAGCCGAACTCGAAGCCGCCGGGGTTGCTGCCCGAGCGCGCGGGGGGCTTCTTGACCGCCGGGACGCCGCCCGCGACGTGCAGGTTCAGCAGCGCCTGATCGCTCAAGGTGACGGTGCCGAAGGCGTCATCGGAGCTGATCTTCAACGGCAGCGGGCCAGAGTTCTTGATCGAGAGGTCCGCCACCAGGCTGCGCAGCTCCAGGCTGTCCAGCACGGCCTGGCTCTCGGCGTCCTTCTCCAGCTGCTCCGCCTTCTCGGCCTCCGTCTGGCTCGCCTTCTGCGCGGCGGTGGGCTCCAGCTCCTTGTGCAGGTCGAAGATCGCGGCCCACAGCGTGAACTTGTCCATGCCGGCGCGGGTGAAATCCGGGCCGTGCAGATCCCAGGTCAGGATGTCCTTCCACAACCTGCTGTGCGGCCGGTTCTTTCCCTGCGGGTCATTGCCCTTCTCGACGTCGCCCGGGTTCACGATGTAGACGCCGAGCTGGAGTTGCGAGCCGTTCAGCCGCAGGATCGGGTCCTCGGCCACCGCGTTGACCACCCAGGGCCGCAGGTAGAAGCCCGAGCCGATCTGGGTGGCGTGCACTTTGCCCTTGACGTTGCGCTCGAAGGTGGGGATGTCGACCGCGCCCCGCCTGATCGGCACGGTCAACGGGTCGTCGGGGGTGCCGATCCGGATGTCCTTCAGGCCGAGCACGTCAGCGCTGACGTACATCACCACCTTCACCGTCCCGTCGGTCTGGTCGACGATCGGCCGCAGCGCGGTCTTGTCGAAGGCCGACGGCGTGCTGGCGGCGGCGTCGGATTTCTTCGCGGTCAGCGCGGCCACGTCCAGCGAGAGGAACGCGTCGGCGATGTCGAGGCGGGGGATGACCAGCCCGCCACCGGGAGTGGTGGTGTAGTTCAGCTCGTCCAGCGAGGCGCTCTTGACCTTGAGCCAGACCGCCAGGCTGTCACCGATTTTCTGGGTGAACTCCAGGTCCTCGGCGTAGGGCCGCTTGACGTAGAGCCGGCCCTCGGCGAAGGACAGGCTGTCCGCACCCAGCTTGGCTATCCGGATGGTCTTGTCCTTGCCCAGCTCGGCGGCCTTGGCCATGGTCAGCTGCGGGCGCTCGACGTCGATCCTGATGCCGCCGCCGGCCAGGAAGCCGATCGAGGACGCCCAGGTGGTCAGCCGCACGTCGCCCTTGAACTTGTCCTTGATCCGGGCGTTGATCGGCAGCGCGATGTCTTCGACCCCGAGCTTGCCCTCCAGGGCGAAGGTCTCGAGGTTGAAGAGGAATTCCGGATGGAAGACGCCGTCCGCGCCGACCCCGCCGGTCAGCTGGAGCCTGCGCAGGGTCGGCGGGTCGGTGTCCTTGCGGGCCGGCACGATGATGGTGACGTCGTCGTCGGGCAGGTCGATCTGGAAGGCGCTGAGGTTGACCTGGTCGATCACCAGGTTCTCCACCACGACCTGCTTGAACGCCGACTTCGAGGTGTGCTTCTCGGTCGGCAGCCACTTGTCGATGCGGACCTTCGCGCGGATGCCGAGCAGGTCGACCCGGCCGTCGGACTGGGTGCTGAACTTGAACTTGTGGCCGCCCGCCTGGCTTTCCAGCTTCAGCGAGCTGACGCTGAGCTGGTGGATCTGGAACCCGTTCGGGTCGGTGGGGTCATCGCTGCCGATCCGGATCGCGTCCGGGCCGACATCGACAGTCGCGCCGCGCAGGCCCTTGATCTCCAGCGTGCCGGTGTAGTCGCCGGTGACCGCGACCTCGGCCGAGACGCCTCGGACGGTGGCCACGACGCGGCCGCCGCGGTGCAACTCCATGCTGAGGTACTCGATGCCGAGGTGGCCGTTGACTCCGAGCGTGGACTTCAGGTCGCCGCCGAAGTCGACGCCCAGGTCCTTCACCTGCACCTTGTTCCTGGCCGGCTGGATATGGATGCGCCCGACCGTCAGCGGCGCCTTGCCGGCCGTCGCGGGCTTGTCGGTGCGCCCGAGACGCATGTCGATCGGCGGGTCGAGGTAGCGCAGGCCATTGCCCTCCAGGCTGGTGATCACGATGTCGGTGATCGTCCACGCCGCCGGCTTGGCATTCTGCTTGCCCGCCGCCGGCACGGCAGGGGTGTAGAAGGCGGCGACCGTGACCGTCCTGGCCACGATCGGGCCGGGGCCGGTGACCCGGCCGGTGCCGGCCTTCCAGTCGATCGGCCCGATCACCAGGTTGGTCAGGGTCGCGTTCGCCTTCGCGCCCGCGTCCTTGCCTTCCAGGCTGCCCTCCACGCCGGCGGCGATGGTGACCTTGCGAATCCTGACCTTGCCGTCCGGGGTGGAGATGTCGGTGCCGAGCGCCTGCAGGTCGGCCACCTTGAGCGAGAACACCCGGCCGCCCGCCTTGGCGTAGCTGGCGGTGATGGTGGGCCGCTTGTTGGCGACGGCGTCCTTGGTGGTGGCCAGGCTGCCCTTGACACTGGTGCGGCTCTTGAGCGCGCCCATCAGCACCGAGTAGCGCACGTCGGCGAACGAGCCGATCGAGCCCGAGGCCTTCACCAGCTCCCAGCCCTGGCTGCCCTGCTCGAAGACCACGTCGGTGGCGCTGATGTCGTGCAACGCGCCGCTGATCAGCTCGGCGTGGATGGCGCCGTCCGGCTGCGGCATGTCCAGCACCAGGTGCTCGCCGCCGATCGCGCCGATCCGGAGCGAGTGGATCGTCGCGCTCTTCACCGTGCTGCCGGTGGCGCCCTGGTCGAGTTCGACCTCGACATCCATCCTGAAGTTGTCGACGGTTGCCTTGACGCCCTTGATGCCGTCGCCGTCCTTGCCCATCGAGATGTCGTCGATCTCGAGGTGGTCCAGGTACAGGTCCGGGATCCGGTAGCCCTTCTCGGTGGCTTGCAGGCTGCCGCTGAGCGTGCCGATGGTGGCCTTGCCGATCGAGCCCTGCGGCAGGTGGATGCCGGTGGCCACGACGCCGGACAGCCCCAGGCCGGGCTTGAGCTGGGTGACCAGGGTGGCCGGATCTACGCCCTTGAGCTGGTCGGGGCGGGCGGTGACGTCACCGGCGCCGAGCGAGAGGCGCAGCGAGCCTTTCAGGCTGTCGACGGCGAAGCCCGGACCGGCCAGGCCGGTCGCCTCGGTGTCGTGCACGACCACGCTGATGGCGCCGGTCTTGGGATCGAGCTCGCCGGTGATGCGGCCGAATTTCAGGCCGCCGATCTCGATTCCGAGCAACCGCCGGGCGTCGTCGGTCAGCTCCCGCACCCGCTGCGCGGCGGCGGCCCGGGCCTGTTCGGTCGCGCCCAGGGCGGCGACGCCCCGAGCCCGCTCCAGGGCGACCAGCACGTCCAGCGCCTGGGCCAGCCGGGTCCGGATCGGCTTGTTGCCCTCGATCTCGGGCAGCGCCGCGAGCTGCGCCTGCACGTCGGCCGCCTTGGGCAGCGTGTCGGCCTTGAGGATGATCGCGGGCTGCGAGGGGTCGGTGCTGAGCATCTCGGTGGAGTCGACGGTGAGGCTGAACTCGCTGCCCTTGGCCAGCTCGCCGACGCTCGGGATCTTCGGGCCGCCGGCCATGAACTGCTCGACGAGGCTCTTGTCGTCGAGGTAGCCCGGGGCGTAGGGCAGGATGCCGACGTTGGGCAGCTTGGCGCGGGCGTGGATGCCCTTGAGCGTGACGCCCGCGGCCTGGATGTCGCCGCTGAGCTGGCCGAGGGTGATCGAGCCGATCTCGGCGCTGACCCCGACGTCGGAGCGCAGCCGCCTGATCAGCTCGACGAGCTGGCGGCGCTCGTCCTCGGACAGCGAGCCGGGATTCCAGCGGTCCTTGCCCTCCAGCGCCCTGAGCCGCTCCTCGTCCGCGGTGCTCTTGTCGGCGAGCGCGAGTTCCGCGCGCTCGGCCTCGGTCAGGGAGTCCGGGTCCTTGGCTCGCTTGGCCCGCAGCTCCTTGATGTGCGGGCTCGCCTGGACGGCGGCAATCTGGGTCTCCAACGCGGCGATCCGCACGTCGAGATCCTTGTGCTGCGGGCTGTCCGGTGGCAGTTTGCCCTTTGCCAGCCTCAGGGTGGCCAGCGCGCCGTTGAGATAGGCCGGCAGGCTCTGGCCGACGCTGAGGTTGACATCGGTCAGGGTGAGTGACTTGATCTGCTGCCCGCTGCCGATCGAGATCCCTTCGACGGCCAGCGACTGGAACGAGACATTGAACGCCCGCAGCATTCCGGCGGCGTCCTTCATCCGCTGCGCCGCGCTGTAGGGCGGCCGGAGCACGCCGTCGGAGGCCAGCCCCCACAGGTAGGTCGCCGGCGTCGGGGTCGGCAGCAGCGCGTTGGCAGAGGCAGAGACCATCGTGCTGATCGGGAACGGCAGGTTCGCCGGCAGCAGCGCGTAGTCCAGCAGCGTGAAGTCGCCGGGGATGCTGCCCTTGAGCGCGACGATGTTCTTCAACAGCTGGAACAGCGGCCCGAAGATCGGAATCGGCATGGTGCCCTTGGGCAACTGCTGGCCCAGCTTGCCCTTCAAGTCGTCCGAGCCGTCCTGGGTGGCGCGGAAGTCCAGCCGCTGCAGGGCGAGCCGCGCGATCGCCCAGGCTCCGGAGAACGGCAGCGTCGGGTCGATGAGGACGAGGTCTCGCAGCGCCAGGCTGTCCAGGCTGACCAGAATGTAGGCGGGGTCGTGGTAGCCGCGGTCGGAGAACCCGGCGCTGGCCTTGAGGCCCTTGACGCTGACCGGGCCCGACCGGAAGGAGGTGCCGGGGCCGACGATGTTGACGCCCTGCAGTTGGAGGTCCTTGAGGTCGAGGTTGACGATGAAGCCGGCCTCGAAAGTGGTGTCCACGTCGATCTTGTTCGCGCCGTTCTTGGACTCGCCCAGGGTCACCCCCTGCAGGTCGCCGCCGAGGATCGTCTGCAGGTCGCCGAGGTCGAACCCGGTGAGGTGCATGGTCTTTCCGGACAGGCTGATGGAGTCCTCGATCAACCAGTCGTAGAGCAGGATGCCCAGCGCGCGGCCGACCACGCCGAGCGCGTAGCCCCAGACCGGCGCCCGGCTGGACGCGGTCCGCTCCGGCAGGTAGGCAGTGCGCTTGTCCGCCTCGCTGTAGAGCTTCAGGTCGGTGACGACGGCGGTCAGCAGCGGGCTGCCCTTGGCGCGCAGGTCGGCGCGCAGCTGCTTGGACTTCTCGAACACCCAGGCCTTGTCGTCGGCGGCGTAGGCGAGGTTGATCAGCGCGCGCAGCTCGTCGGCCAGCGCCTCGGTCCACAGCCGCTCGTCACCGAGCCGGTCCCGGATCGACTCGCGGGTGGGCAGCCGCTCGTCCCGGCCGGTGGCCAGCGTGGTGGGCAGCGCGCGGCGCATGTCGGCGGTGAGCCCGGCCCACAGCACCGTCCAGACGCTCGGGTTCTCGATGGTGAAGCGTTGCTGGTCAGCCGGTGACAGCGCGCGAATCGCCTGCACCGCGATCCAGGCGTCGCGGTGGGTGAAGCTCAGCCAGCCGAGTCCGCTGGGCGCCAGCCCCAGGGCCTGCTGCCTGAGCTGGAAGGGATCGCGCAGCTGGTTGAGGTCGAGCAGCTCGATGCGGCCCTGCTCGCCGAACAGGTAGTCGTCTGGCAGGCCCGTGATGATGGCGTTGAGCTGACGCCGCGCGTCGATCCGGCGGATGATCGCGATCCGCAGCGCCGGATCCTGCTTGGTGGCCACGCCGTTCTCGGTCAACCAGGGCTTGGGCTTGCCGTCGTGGTCCAGGCCCAGCAGCTCCCGGACGAGGTTGCGCGCGATCGGCGGGATCGGCAACCGCTGGTAGCGGGCGATCAGGGTGTCGGCATATTCCTGCAGCAACTTCGCCGGCACGCCCAGGTCGTCGCCGCCGCCGGTGGTGTACTCGCTGCCGACGCCGGTGTACTCACCGCTGGACCACATGTCATCGGGCAGGTTGTCCAGCAGCCGGCTCGCCCACTTGCCGTTGTCGAGCTGGCGCCAGCTGTCCTGGGCCGCGATCGGGGTGCTGCGCACCAGCAGGTAGGCCAGCCGGGCCTCGGCGTCCCAGATCTTCCAGTCCACCAGGCCGTAGGACAGCAGTTCGGTCGCGCGCGACAGGTTGGGCAGCGGGGCGCGGGCGGCCAGCACCGTCTTCAGGACCGGCCCGAACAGCTCGCCCCGGCGGTCGCCTTCTGGGAGGTCGTCGATCAGCCGGTCGATCAGGCCGTCTTTGTCGATCTTGGCGAGGATCGCGATCAGCGCCGGCGTGGTGGCCGGCGGGGCGTTGCTTCCCGCGCCTTTCGCGACCGGCTTGGCTACCGCGGCACGCAGGTCGTCCAGGGTGGGCGGGGTCTTGACCGGCGCGATCGCGGGCGCGTCCGCCGGCGTACTCGGGCTGTCCTTGGCCGCAGCCGCGCAGAGCGGTGCCAGCGCGGTCAGCGCTTGCCGGGCGCCCTCCTCGGTCCTTTGCTGGAGCAGGCCGATGAGCCGGCCGGCCAGGATGCCGCCGCCGCCGGTCCGGCTGGCCGACAGGGCCTGCTCGCCCTCGATCGCCCTGCGCAGCTCGGCCTCGTCGGTGCCGGTGTCAGGCCCGGTCTGCAGCAACGGCCGGAAGACCTCCCGGTTGCTCTTCTCCAGCTCGATCACGGTCGCGACGCTGAGCCTGCGCAGCGTGGACAGCAGCGCCCGCATCGCGGTGGCCGACAGCCGGGACGGGTTGACGCCGTGGAAGGCGGTGAGTGCGCCCGGCTGGACCGGGCCGGCCGGGGTCAGCTTGCTGCTGCTGAGGTTCTTCAGATCATCGGCGCTCAGCGCCGACAGCACGGCGACGGCCTGCTCGGGGTACTTCTGATGGTGGGAGTCGCGCAGCTGCGCCAGGTGCCGACGGACTGCCGGATCGAGCGCGCGGACCAGCGCCCGGGCGACGACGAACTGCAGCACTGACAGCAGCCGCAGGCTGTTCTCGATCATCTCCTCGGTGACCTGGGTCCACGGGTGGTCGAGCAGGCCGGTGATGGTCTGAACGTCGGCGGAGTGATTCGTTAGGACCAAGCCGTCCAAGGTCTGCTCGAGACTGGTCACGTCGGGCGTGGTCGCGGTGGCCGCTGCCGGGGCAGGCGCAGGGGCGGTCGCGGGCGCGATCCCGGTGGCGCCGTCGTCGTGCGCGACGTGGCCTTCGGGCAGCGCCTGCCGTGGCACCCACAGCGCGCGGCCCTGGCGCAGCGCGTGCGCCAACCCCGCCGCCTCAGCCTCGGCAGCGCTCTGATCGGGCCGGATGCCGGGGGTCTCGGTGCGGTTGAGGTGCTGGCGGGCGTGCGCGAGCTCGTGCAGCAGCAGCGCGCCGGCCCGGCTGGCGCTCAGGTCGAGGGCTCCGGTGAGGGTGATGGCCTCACTCGCCGCGCTGCCGTGCGGATCGGCGTCGCTGGTGGCGATGCCGACCCGGACCCGGGCCGGATCCAGGCCGAGCAATGGTGCCAGAGCGGTGACCAGGCTCTGGACCTGGCCGGCGACGCTCTCAGTCCGGGTGCCGTTGTGGCTGTCGACACGGCTGTCGGCGACCTCCCGGTAGCTGGCACTCGGCGGCGGGGCATCGGCCGGTTTGGCGGTGCTGGCCCGGACCGCGGCTCCCGCCCGGACGGCAGTACGCGGCGCGCTGCCGGGCTGTCCGTGCTGTTGGTCGGCCTGCCCGCCCGGCTGGGTCGGACCGGCCCGGGCCGGCCGAGCTGCCCGCGCCGCCCGGCCGGCGCCGGACCTCGCGCTGCCCGAGCGCGCGGCGGCCGAGCGGGCGGCGGCCGAGCGTCCGGTGTCAGCCGGCTTGGCCTTCGCGGCCGGGCCGGTGGCAGTGCTGTCCACGCGAGCGCCTGCCTCAGAGGATCGTGTTCAGCGGCAACCAGGTGTTCAGCGGCGCCGGGAACGGCCGGTTCGTGGGCAGGGTCGCCCCGCCGTGCACCACGTTGCCGGTGACGGCGACCTCGCCGATGTCGCCCAGCGCCAGGGCGACGCCCGTTGTCTGGCCGCTACGGGTGCCGACGATGTTGCCGGTCAGCGTCCCGGTCTCCAGCCCGCCGATTCCCGCGATCACGCTGGAACGCTCGCTGGTCAGCCGGTTGCCGCTGACGTTGGCGGACGCGCCGAATCCCTCGTTGCGCTGCATCACCAGGAACAGGGCCCAGCCGGTCCTTCCGTTGACCGGCTCGGTGCAGTCGATGACGTTGTGGTCCACGCCGATCGCCGCCGTGAGGGTCGAATTGACCTGGGTGATCCTGGCGAACTCGCCCAGGCTGCGCATCGCCGAGAGCATGCCGGGGGACAGCCCGGTCCGCTCGGCGATGTCGGATGCCTTGAGGGTGAAGCCGATCGCGGCCTGCTTGGGTCCGGCGGCGGCCTTGGCGCCCCTGGCCTTGCTGGTCTGGCCGCCCTGGCCGGCGTCAGCAGCGTCATCGATGGGGTGCTCGACCGACAGCCGCGCCACCGTTTCGGCCGTCATCACCCGCTGGGACTCGGCCGCCTCGGCACGCAGCGCCTCCAGGTCGTCCAGGTCCACAAACCTCACCCCGGCCGGCTCGAAGTCCGGCAGGTCCGGCAGCGGAAGGGTCGAACCGAGCACCACCAGCTGGGCCAGCACCGGGTCGAACAGGCCGCCGGCCAGCGAGGCGTGCAGTTCGCGGACCTCCTCCGACCGCGACTTGATCTCATGCTCGCCGGTGTAGTCCGTGCTCCCCGAGGTCTGCTGGTCCAGAATCGCGATCCCCTGGTGGCCATTGCGAATCACGTTGTCCCGGACGCGTACCGAGCCGACCTCGGCGAGGATCACGATCCCGGAGCCGATGCCGTCGAACACGTTGTCACTGATCAGGGCGTCCTCGAGCAACGCGGGCAGCTGGCCGCCGCCGACCTTGCCCAGTGGCTTGGCCCCGAACGCGCCGGCGGCCGCGTTCGGAATGTGCATCAGGCCGGCCAGCACGCGCGTCACCTCCCGGTCCTCGATCGGCGCGCCGCCGTGATGCAGGAACCGGTTGTTGAGAACCCGGAGCCCCCAGCTGCCGCCGGACAGGAACACCCCGACCCCGAAGATGGAACGCGGCATCGTCTGCTCCACCTCGGGCGTGGTCTCGTGTTCGCCGAGGCTGAAGCGGAACAGGCAGTCGTCGATTTCGAGCACCGCGCAGTTCACCGGCCGGATTCCGATCGACAGGTAGCGCCCGGCGCCGGCGTCGTTGACGGCCCGGGCGGCAGCGCGGTCGAACAGGCCGCTGGTGCTCATCTGCAGCTTCGCCATCGCCCTGGGCACCTGCGGCAGCACGAACTCCAAGCCGGTGATCGTGACGTTGTCGGCATCGGCGAGTATCACCAAACCGTGGCCGAATTCCTCGATAACATCAGGGTATGCCGCGATCACCGCGGCTTCCGAGCAGCCGCGCAGGGTCATGTTCGAGTGCCATCTGCGCAGGATCAGCGGCCTGCGGAGCTCGTAGCGCCCGGGCGCGAAGCAGATGGTGATGTGACTGTCGCGGTGCGCCGTCTTGCGCCCGGTCGCGACCCGGTCGATCAGCTCCTGCAGCCGTCCTGAAGACGCGTCCGACGGGTGCACCTCGATCTCGCAGCAACCGTCGGATTCCAGGTCGGTGAGCGGCCTGAAGTGCCTGCGGCAGTCCTCCAGGACCACCAGCCGGCCATCCTGCTTCTCGTTCTCGGGCCTGCGCTCACCATCGCTGGTCCACTCGATCACCGCCAGCGGGCACACCCACCGGCGGGGCCCGTCCGGCGGCTGCGGGATGCGCAGGTAGCGCTCGGGGTAGACGGTCGTCGGCGTGCTCGGCCGGACGCCGACGCACCAGAAGTCACCCTCCTGCAACCGGTCCTCATCGGCGGAGGTGATGGTGATCCGCATGCCGGTGCCGGTGAGGCTGATCGGCTTGCCGATCACGGCGTCGGTGACCAGCTCTTCCCAGATCCGCAGGAACAGCTGGGGATTCTCGTCCGGGTCGGTGTAGTCGGCCGGCAGTGCCGCCGGGAACTGCACGGTCTTGGTGTCCGGGTCATACGGCGTGGCCAGCACACCGACCTCGCCGGTGAGAGCGGCCACGTAGCCCTCGATCACGCCGTCGCCACCGTGCAGTTCGGCGGTGGCCCGCAGCGCCTGGACGGCCTGCCCGGCGCGCGGGCGGTGGTAGTCATCGACCGGCGTGCGGTCCAGGGTGAGCACCGGCTTGTCGCTGGCGTCGGCGGTGACCCGGTACAGGAACGAGGCGTCGTCATAGCCCCAGAGAACGTCGAACGTGCCGTCGCGCCCGATCCTGGTCAGCTGCACCCGGATCAGCTGGTTCTCCGCCCCCAGGTAACCGCCGGTGCTGGAGGGCTCGCAGGGGTTCACCGGCTCGGGGTCGCCCTCCCAGCTGACCTGCAACCGCGAGTTGGATCCCAGCGCCGTCGTGTCCGGGTCGAACGTCACGCCCTGGCGGCTCCACCGCCTGACACTGTCGGCCATGGCCTCGGCGCAGGTCTGGCCGTCGGTGGGCAGCCGGAGGATCCGCTGCAGCAGCCTGCTGCGCGCCGCCCCGTCCGGCCCGCCGAGCGCGACCTCGTACAGCGCGGGATCCTCCACCGCGCTGACGTCGGTCTCCTCCACCAGCAGCAGCACGTGCTCGCGGCCGGTCTCCCGCCAGCTCCGGCCGCGGTCGAGCCAGTCGGGCTGGTCGTAGTCGCCGAGGTCGGTCTCGAGCTCCAGCCGCCAGCCGCCGACGTACATGGTCCCGGCGCCGACGGTGAGCTCGAAGCCCTTGCCGTCCCAGCCGGTCCCGCCCGAGACGGCATAGCCGTTGTCGGGGGTGCCCACCGGGCCGATGATGTCGATCAGCTCGTGGCGGCGCTCCTCGACGTCGATGACGCGCTGCTCGTTCTGCTCGGCTTCGAGGCTGACCCGGCCTTGTTGGCCGATGACCCCCCGGTAGCCGCGCGCCGGGTCAAAGGACAGCCGTGCTACATCGGTGGCCATGGCCTGCCTCTCGTCAATTCACCCTCGGGGTCGGCCTCGGGCAGGTGGATCAGTACCGGGCTGAGGCCGATCGGCAGGTACTCCTGGAGCTTGATCAGCAGCGACCGGTCCTTGATGGCGGCGTTGTCGCGGCAGAACACACCCATCTCCGAACCGCCGTGGCTGCCGGTGAGCAGGCTCGGCGGGCCGCCGGTGTTGCCGCCGACGATCGCGCTGTCGGCGCCGTCGTGCAGTTGCCCGTAACCCCACTCGCCGTAGCGGCGGCTGAGCAGGATCGGCGCGCCCGGCGCGATCTGCACCGACTCGTAGCGCCGCCCGAGCGCGCTGCCGGTCGCCCACGCCGAGAACCGGATGCAGCCGTCCTGGGCGTTGCGGACCCGCACCACGTCGTCCAGGATCGACTCGCTGCAGTCCAGCTGGTGGACGTAGGCCCGGCCCAGCACCGTGCACCTGACCAGCTCGACGGCGCCGGCGTCGGTGGCCAGCGCGGCGTCGGCCAGCGCCACCGGGTAGGCCTCGGCCAGCAGCAGCTGGTTCAGCGGGCCCAGGTCCGCGGGCGGGTCGACCAGCGCCTCGGCGGCGGCAGCAGCGGTGGCGTCGGTCAACGGGTGGCCGGCGAACCGCTCGGCCGTCCAGACCAGCGGGCCGTCAACCACTGCCTGCAACGCGGCCGCCACCGCCTTGGCGTCGGCGTCGGGCACGTCGGTGTTCTCCTCGTGGGCGTTGACGGCGGCGATGGTGACGGCGTCGAGCTGGCCGGCCAGCCAGTCCGACAGCTCGTCGCGCTGGTGCCGCAGCGCGCTGAGCATGGCGTCGGCGTCACGCAGCCGGCCGCTGATCGTGCCCGCGGCCTCGGTCGGCAAGCCCTGCAGGATCGAGTCGGTGGCCACCAGGCGCTGGATCAGGCCGCCGGTCCGGGTGCGGATCGGGCCGGTGATGCAGCGGTCGATCACCAGCGAGCGCACCTGGCCCTCGACCCAGACGGTCACCGACCTGAGCGGGCGGCCGTCGACCCCGGAGTCCCAGACCGTCGGCGGGGTGCGCAGCGAGCCGCTGTTGCCCGGGTCGAGCGTGCAGCAGGACAGCGTCACCTCCTCGAAGCTGCCGCGCAGCACGATGTCGGCGCCGCTGACCAGCAGGCCCTCCAGCCGCAACGTGGCGTCCTGGCCGGTCAGCACCCACGGCGCGCCGTTGGGATCCAGCCGGATCACCGCGCGTTCGGAGTCCTCGGCGCGGATCGTGAGGTTCTCGATCGCCACCGGATCGGCCACCGCGGTCAGGGTCCGGCCGTCGGTCACCACCACGGAGCCGGTGGGGCCGAGGGCGGCCAGCGCGTTGGGCAGCGCGATCGCCGAGCCGCCGGCGATCCGGATGCGCGGCGACGGATCGGGTCGGACCGGCTCACCGAGCCGGCGGCGGTCATAGGGCCCGGCGCCGACCCGGGAGAACAGGCCGTGGTGATAGCCGGCCTCCACCTCGGCCGGGGCGCCGGCCAGGGTCTGGAACCGGCCCACCTCCGGCCACACCCGCACCCGCTCCAGCGGCACCAGGTCACCGCTGCCGGTCGCGCTCACCGACAGGCTGTCGCCCCACAGGCCGGCCGCGTTCGGATCGGGATAGCCGGTGGGACCCGGATCGGCCTGCGCGGCCTCGGTGATCGCCTCCCAGAGCGGTTCGGTCAACGGCATCGGCAGCTGCCACACCGGCACCGGCAGCCAGCTCTCGCCGTAGTCGTTGGCGCCGCGCAGCGCGGCCGTGAACAGCGGGATCTGCCGTCCGGTCGGGTCGAAGGTGAAGTGGCCGGGACAGCCGGCCACCGGCACCGGCGTGGCCCGGTCGACCCGCAGCGCCACCGAGCGCCACAGGAAGAAGCCGACCTTGGAGATGCCGTACCAGCCGAGGTCGCCGCGGCCGTGCCGGACGTCGACGCGATGGTGGTACTCGTCGAAGGCCGTGCCGGTGAGGCTGGCGCCGAGCGGGTTGCGCAGGTCCGCCCAGCCGCCCGCGGGCGTCCCGGTCAGCGGGCCGGTGAGCTGCTCGAGCCGCTGCAGCGTGCGGGCGCCGGCCGGGTCGGCGGCCGAGGCGGGCCGCCCGATGGCCGGATCCAGGTTGTGCCGGGTGCGCGAGAGCCGGCGGAAGAACTCGATCACCCGGGTCTCGTAACCGGTCACGTCGTGGCTCAGCTGCTCCAGCAGCGCGACGGTGCCCTTGCGACGGCGGTAGTAGATGGTGTTCGCCACGTCCAGCCGCTGGCCGCGGGCATCCATGCTGGGCACCAGGTTGGTGGCCAGCAGCTCGGCCAGGTACGGGATCACCCAGCTGTCGCAGGTCTCGATCGACTGGTCCTCCCACAGCCGGTCGATGCTGCGCCGGACCACCGCCATCGAGGCGCCGATCCGGTCCAGCAGCTCGCGCAGCGGGCCGTCGCCGTCCACGGTCTCGCTGTCGGCGGCGCGGTAGGCCGCCGGGACGAGGGACCACAGCTTGTCGGCGTAGCGGGTCTCGTAGCCGTCCCGGACGCCGCCATAGATCGGCTCAGACACCGGCGCTCACCTCCTCGGCCAGGAACAGGTGCTCGGGCCGCATCGTGAAGAAGCCGCCCGGGCCGGGCGTGAACCGCGGCCCGCTGGACTTGTGCACGCCGCCGCGGATCCACAGCATCAGCAGCTGGCGGGTGGCCAGCACCCCCGGCACGGCGGTGATGACCTCCTCGATGCGGCTGCGGTACAGCGGCTCGCCCAGGGCCAGTGCCCCCGGCGCGAACAGCTCGTCCAGCACCGCGGCGCGCACTCCGGCGTACACCGTGTCCGCCACGTAGGACCGCTCGATCCGCAGCACCACCCGCAGCGCCGAGAGGCACGGCACCGCCGCCACCACGGTCAGCGGGCGGTTGGGGTCGGCCTGGGCGCGCAGCGCGGCCTTGGCCGAGGCCAGCGCGCCGGCGTCGTCGCCGACGTAGACCCGCACCGTCGGCCGCTGCTCGACCGGGTCCCATTCCCACGCCGACGCGGCCCGGGTGACGCCCGGCGCGGCGGCGGCCACGGCGGCGTAGTCCGCACCGGAGATGGCGCGTCCGAAGGTCAGCACCGACCGGGGCGCCAGCGTGCGGATCTCGGCGGCGGGCTCGGGATCGCTGCCGCCGACCGGCGGCACCGGGTTGCGCACCGAGCGCAGGTTCGGCACCGCGGTGAGCAGCTGCGACAGGCTGCCGGCCGGCGGCACGGCCGCACCCGAGCCCACCCGGTAGGTCGCGCTCACCGCCGCGCCCGAGGGCAGCCGCCGGCCGGTCTCGCCGTTGCCGGTGCGGATGTGGGTCTTGCCCTCGTCGTCGTTGTAGGTGCAGAAGATCGACTCGTCCGGGCCGTGGCCGTACAGCGTCGGCACCTCGGTCCAGTACCGCCCGGCCACCGCCAGGATGACCGTGGAGGAGTACCCGTCGCCCGAGCGGCCGGGGAAGTCGGTGAGGAAGGTCACCGGCGACTTGGACAGCGCGAAGTCCTGGCCGGCCTGGGTGGCATCGCCCACGCCGAGCTGCTCGTCGCGGACCGTGGCCCCGCGGCTGACGGTGACCAGGTCCCACAGGATCCGCAGCGGCGCCTGCAGGGCGGCGCCAGGGCCGGCGCCGGCGATGGCGACGTCGGCCGAGCCCGCCGCCGGGGTCGCGGTGACGATCGCGCCGTTGCCGTTGACGTCCTCGACGAGCGCCGGGGTGGCCACCCCCGCGGCGGCGGCCGGCGGGCCGGCCAGGGTCAGCTTGCCCGGCAGCGCGGTCAGGGTGTGGACGGGCGTGTCGAGCAGCGGGCCGACGTCGGTCCAGCCGCTGCGCACCGCCACCTTGCTGGCCTGCGAGCCGTAGCCGGCGGGCAGGTTCGCGCCGCTGTGCACCTGCACGCTCAGCTTGGCGACCACCAGCGGGATGCCGGGGACGCCACCGGCCGGCGGCGTGCTGGGGGTGCCGGCGGCGGCGTTGGCGTACCAGAGCAGCTCGGCGTACTCCGTCAGCCGCACCACGTCGAAGCCGGACCCGGGGCTGACGCCCACCCCCGCCCCGGGCAGCTCGACCAGCAGCGGGTCACCGGCCTTGAGGTAGCGCGCCGGGCCGTCCAGCGTCAGGCTCGAGGAGGCCACCACTGTCGCCCCGGACGGCAGCGTGGACAGGTGCGCGGTGTGGGTGGGGTAGGCCAGGCGGTAATCGGCCGCCTTGGCGTTGGACGGCAGCGACGAGGTGCCCTCCAGCCGCACCCGGGTGTTCTTGCGGCCGTTCGCGTCCTTCTCCACCGCCAGGCCGGTCACCCGGACCAGCACGGCCGGCTGGTTGGCCCCGCTCCAGGTCTTGGTGCTCAGCAGCAGCCGGTCGTTGACCGCGATCGAGGACGGGGTGCCCTTGACCAGCACGCCGCCACGGGCCAGCAGCTGGGTGTGCGCCGGCGGCACGGCCGCGCCGGGCGGTGCGGAGGACGGCGGTCCGGCCGGCGGCGCCGCGGTGCTCAGATCCTCCGGGGTCGGTCCCGGCGCCGTCGTCGGCCGGCTGAACGTGGTGCTCGCCGTCGTCTCGAAAGTCTGGGACTCCAGCCCCGGAGCGGCCTTGGACGCGATCGCCAGGCCGGCCCCGATCACCAGCGGGCCGGGGCCCGAGGCCACCACGGCCAGCGTGCCGGTCGCGCCGATCCCGGGACGGGGACGGTAGCCGAGCAGGCCGACCAGGTGCTTGACGCTGCTGTCCAGCTGGGCGGTGCCCAGAAAGTGTTCGTTGACGATCCGCTCGTTGTAGAAGGCCAGGATGTCGGCGACGTAGGCCCACCAGTCGAGCACCTGCAACCCCAGGTCGCCGGTAGCGGTGGGCTTGAAGGCGTCGAGCTCGGTCTCACCGTCGAGGTGGGTCAGCAACGCCCTGCGAAACGTCGAGAAGGTGCCGACCCGGTAGGCCAGCTGGGACAACCCGCTCGGGTTGCTGATCGGGTATCTGGTGGGCAGCTCGCCGCAGCCGCCGCCGCAGCCGCACTGGCAGCTCATTTGCCACCCTCCACCACGAGCCGGATCGAGCCGTAGTCGGGCCGGTTGGGGTCGTTGTCGACCCGGATGATCTCCTCGTGCCCCACCGTCACCACCTCCGGCATCGCGACGAAGTCCGGCACGTACCCGCGCCGGCGGTAGCCGATGCCCACCACGCCCTCCACGCCCACCGCCCGTTGGATGGCCGCCTCGAGCTCGCTGCGTTCCAGCGAGCTGCCGAAGCGATGCCGGCCGGGGGCGAAGAATCCGCTGCGGCCGTCGCACAGCCGTCCGGTGCCCAGCTCGGCGAGCACGCCGGCCTCGACCTCGCCACGCAACGCCCAGGAGTGCGCGCACACCACCACGATCAGGTCCAGCCCGACGTACCTGGGGGTGGGGGTGAAGACTTCGTAGCCGGCGATCCGGCGGCGTCCGAGCAGCTCGATCAGCTGGGAGTGCTCGCGCACGCTCAGCTGCTCGGCGGTGCGCGGTTGGGCGGTGCTGAAGACGCTCAGCCAGCTGCCGGTCCAGCGCATCGAGGTGCCGGCGTCCAGCACCCAGTCCAGCTCCTCGGCGGCGCGGTCGTAGTCCTCGACCCGCACGGCGCGGAACTGCCTGGCCCGGAAGGCCTGCGGGGCGTTGGCGCGGACGTGCTCCAGCGTCTCCTCATCCGCGCCGCCGGTCGCCGCGAACGGGTTGACAGCCGACAGGATCACCCCGCTGACCGCCTCCGGGACCGTCGAGATGGAATCGGCCGCGACGTTTCCGGCCTCGCCGGCCGTGACCCGGTAGGTCAGCTCGAAGGCCGCGCCGGTCGGTGGCCGCTCGCCGAACGCCCCGTCGCCGAAGCGCACCGAGTTCCCGCCGTCGCCGTCGTACTCGAACCAGGGCAGCCCGCTGCTGCGGTCCACCCGGATGTCGCGGTAGGCGACCGGGTCGATGGTGTAGGCCGGCTCGAAGACACCGGCGTCCAGCAGCGAGCGCCGCCACCGCCAGGTCCGGGGCAGGTCTCCGGCGTCGGACGGCCGCTGGATCAGGCACACCTCCGGACGGGTGGTCGCGCCGCCGCCGGTCGACCCGTCCCCGGCAAGCCAGGCCAGCCGGCCCTGGACGAGGGTGTGCAGGTAGGTGGGAGCCGGGTCCCCGCAGCCGGCGTCCGGGCCGCTTCGGGTCACCGCGGCCTTGCCGGCGTCGGCCGAGCCGGGCTCCGGATCGATGACGAACGTCTCGGTGTGGCGGCGGCCCTCGACGGACGGGATCAGGTTGCCGGCCAGCACCGTGCGCTCCAGGGCGTGCTCGGCGGCCAGCGCCTCGGTCGCGTCCCAGCGCAGGTGGGTCAGCGTGATGCCGTAGAGCTGATCCACCTCCTCGACCGCCCCGGTCAGGTGCACCACCGCGCGGGTCGGCGGGTCCGCCGGGCTGGCGGCCTCGGTGTCCAGCAGAAGCGCGATGCCGGTGCTGCCGAGCTGCGGGTCGGTGACCGGAAAGCCGAAGCCGTGCCCGCGCACCCACATCTCGCACGCGCCGGCCGGCAGGCAGCTGCGCGAGTCGTCCCACCAGTAGGGCACGATCCGGGGCTGCGCCGGCGTCACCGAGTGGTCCCAGCGGTTCCAGCGCGGGTCCAGGCCCAGCGGCCCGGCGGCCAGTTCGCCGGTCTCGGGATCGACCAGCCCGTGCCCGAGCTCGAAGCTCAGGGCGCCGCCGTCGGGCTGCGGCGCCTGCACCGTCATGCCCGCGGGCACGCTCGTCGTGCTGACGTCGACCTGGATCAGCGCCTGCGCCGAGGTGGCCGGCCGCGGCTCGTAATCGACCAGCCGGGCGTGCCGTACCACCGAGTTGCGCTGGGTGGCCGTGGCCAGAGTGCGCTCGTGGGAGATCCGGTCCTGCAGGTAGCTCAGGTCATCGCCGACCGCACTGAGCAGCTCCAGCAGCATCATCCCGAGGTCGGGCTCGTCGCGCTCCACCCAGCGGGGGTAGGCGCTGGCGGAGTAATCCAGCAGCGCCGCCCGCAGGCTGGTGTAGTCCTTGGCCAGGTAGTCGATGACCGGCCCGCCGCCAGGCGGTTGCTCGCACTGCTCGGCGGGTGCGCAGTCCAGGTTCGACGGGCAGCCGGCCTTGAACGAGAACCGCGCCGAGGAGTAGAACGAGTCCAGCGCGGTGCTGGCGATGCTCAGCCGGTAGAAGGAGAAGTCGCCCGGGAACGGGGTGCGCAGCTCGAGCGTCGGCCGGCCGGCGTCGTCGGCGCCCCAGTCGGCCGCGGTCAGCGGCAGGACCGGGACGCTCGGGACGGACTCCCCGCCGGTGATGGTGATCGGGTTCGTCGCCGCCAGCGTGGCCTGCACCGCGACGGTATTGAGAAAGTGCACCCGCAGCGAGGTCTGGGCGGCACTGGTGATCTCGACGAAGTCGATGCCGTTGAGCGTCGGGGACGCGAGCAGGTCAGCGAGCCGGTCAGGCATGTCAGCTCACCCGCACCGAGAGGCTGGCCGGGGTCTGGGTCTCGACCAGCGTGTAGGTGACGGTGATCAGCAGGCTGCCCTCGTCCAAGCCGTTGGACGGGTCAGCGCCCGAGAGCACCTGCACGTCGGTCAGGCGCACCTGCCCGGCCAGCCAGCGGTTGATCGACTGCTGCACCTGGATGCGCACGGTGGCGGTCAGCGCCTCGGACTGCGGCGCGAACACCAGCCGGCGCAGCCCGCAGCCGAACTCGGGCAGGCAGACCCGCTCGCCGGGGCTGGTCAGCAGCAGTTGCCGCAGCAGCTGGTTGACGTGCTCGGGGTAGTTGGCGCGGGCCAGCTGGCGGGCGCCGGCGTCGACCCGCAGCGGGTAGGCGTAGTCGTGTCGGATGGTCACAGCCCGCTCACCTTCGCCTGGGTGGAGACGATCATCACCGGGCCCTGCGGGGCGCCGTCCGCGGCCTTGCAGAGCCCGACGCTGTCGGTGGTCAGCGGTTGCGAGCCACCGGCGGTGGCCATCAGCGCGGTGACGATCCACTGCACCTGCAGGCACGGATGCGGCGCGCCGGCCACGTTGAACGCGCAGCCGCCGACGGTGAAGGTGTCGCTGGACAGCACGATCTGCGCGCCGCCCAGGCTGACCTTGCTGTTGCTGGCGATCGCGCTGACCATGCCGCCGTGCGGGCATTGCAGCGTCGCCGAGGACGTCAGGTAGGCGCCCATCAGCTGACCTTGAAGGCGTCGCTGTTGAGGGCCACGCTGGAGTCGGTCACCGCGACCGTCTTGCTGCCCCGGGTGGTGGTGACGCCGCTGCTGTCCAGGACCACGGTGCCGCCGTTGGAGTCGCCCAGGCTCACCTCGCCGGCGTCGTCGTCGAAGAGCAGCTGGTGCGGCGCGGCGGTGACGATGCCGCGGACCGTCGGGCTCGCCTCGGCCGGCAGCTCGCCGGCGCGCCAGAAGCAGCCCACCCAGATCGGGTAGGAGACGTCGCCGCCCTCGAACTCGATCCAGACCGCCGCGCCCGGCTCGGGCAGGAAGAAGAAGCCCACGCTCGGGCCGGCGTAGGGCACGCACGGCTGGCACCAGCCGCTCGGCGTGGTGCCCAGCACCGCCGGCACGGTGGCCTTGATCCGCAGCGTGCTGGCGTCCACGTCGGTGACGATGCCGCGGTACTTGCCGTAGAACCGGTGCTGCAGCCGGTCGGCGAGTTCGAAGAGCAGGTCCTCGTTCATGCCGCCGGCCCCATCGCGTTGCGCACCAGCGTGAAGGACATCGCGTGCGCCTGGGTGGTGATGCTGTGCCGCACGCTCCACACCAGGTACGAGCCCGACAGCAGCGAGCCGCACCCCTCGACGTCGACAACGGCCCCGACCCGCAGCACCTTCTTGAGCACGTTGAGGTCGGCGGTGCCCTCGCACCGGACGAACCAGCCGGCCTCGCGCAGCAGCCCCGCCGCCCGGGCCGGCAGCTCCGCGGTGTCGGCGGCCGCGGTGAGGATGACGCTCTTGTCCTTCTTGGTGAACGAGGCCAGGTCCTGGGCGTCCAGCGGCCGCAGCCCGGAGGACGAGGTGTCGGCGCTGACCCCGTCCTGGTCGTCGTCGGTCAGGCTGGCCTGCCGGGCCGCCACGCTGCTGGGCCGGGTGGCGTCCCAGCTGAAGTCCAGCATCGGCACGCTGCTGGTCTTGGGGTCGTGCACGCCGATGGTGACCGCCGCCGGCCCGGTCAGGCTCGGGGTGGCGAAGTAGCCGGTCCGCTTGCCGGCCTTGTCGGCGCAGGTGACCCGGAACCAGCGTCCGGTGCGCCGGGCCAGCCGGCGCAGGAAGTCGGCGTCCGAGGCGCGCTGCATCAGGGTGTGCTCGTCATCGGTGTGCGCGGGGCTCGACTCGCGGCTGTTGTCGGCGGCGGGGGAGAAGTCGTACTTGGCGAAGATCTGGCCGGCGACGTCGCTGTCGCTCAGGCCGGACCATTCCTTGACGGTCTCGGTCAGGCCCATCAGGACGCTGGCGTCCTGACCCCAGACCTCGACGGTGGCGCCGGCGGGTCCGGCCGGCAGGTGCACCTTGTGGGTGAGGACGTAGCCGTCAAAGATGCAGTGCTGGTCACCGCCGTCCGGGGTGGCCAGCACGGCGATGTTGGCGTACGGGGCGATCCGGGCGTCGCCCACCCAGCTGAGCTCGCCGTCCTTGGCCGACACCGGCAGCTGCATCGACAGGGCGCCGGGCAGGTCGGCGTTCTCCTCGATCTCCAGCCGGCTGAGCAGGTCGTAGAACTCCTCCTTGGCGGGCGTGCCGTCGAAGAGCACCTGGTAGGTGGACATCTCCCGCTCACCGCCCCGGATCCGGGATGGCGATCAGCTCGTGCGCGGCCAGGGCGTCCGGGGACAGGGCGCCGTTGGCGTCGCACAGCGCCCAGGACTTCGTCGCGTCCTTGAGGAACTGGTAGGCGATCACGTCCAGCCGCTCGCCCTCGCCGCGGCGGTACCAGCCGACGGTCCGGCCGGGGAAGGTCTGCGGGATGCGGGTGACGACGACGACCGAGCCGTCGGCCAGCGTCACCTGGTAGGTGCCGGCGTTGGCGTAGCGGCTGTCTGATGAGAACACTGTTCGACCTCAGATCGGCAGCATGCCGAGGATGGACTCCCCGGCATTGATGAGGTTGGCGACGGCCAGCACTTCGCGCAGGCCGTGGGAGTAGGCGTTGGCGGCGTTGGCGAGCCCGGCCAGGGTGTCGGTGGCGTGCTTGAGTTCGTCATCGCTCAGCACCCGCAGGGTGATCTGCACTTCCGCCTTGGTGGGATTGAGCAAGCTGTCATAGAGCCGCTCGGTGACCGTCAGGGCCGTCACCCGGACCGGGACGATGCGCCCCGGTCCCCAGACGAACAGCACGGTGTTGATGGTGTTGGCCGGGACGCTCCGCTTGACGCCGCCGCCGGAGCCGCCGAGCAGGGAGCCGATCCCGGCGGTGACCGAGCCGAGCAGGCCGCCGGCGGTGGCGCTGGCCGGGAACAGCAGCATCTCCAGCGCGGCCAGCCGCGAGTACACCCCGCTGACCTGGGCCAGCGCGGCAGAGGCCACCCCGTCGGCGATCGAGTCGGCCGCGTCCAGGGACAGCGTGAACGAGAACGACTCGCCCGGATTTCCCTTGACTGCAAGGGGATTGGTCGTCGTCTGGTTGGGCCCGGCGGTCGGCGCCTCGGGCTGGGTCCAGGCGTGCGACATCGACTCCGGGTTGTACTGGAAGACGATGATGTTCGGGATCGGGATCAGGCCGGTCGGCATGAACTCGACCAGCGCGCCGCGCAGGAAGGTCATGTCGCCGCCCCGTCCACCCGCAGGGCCGCCTCGATGGCGTGCGCCACCGCGTCGGCCAGCTGCTCGACGGTGCGCCCGTCGGTCCCGTCCAGGGCCGGCACGCTGACCGAGACGTTGCCCGCGGCTCGCAGCGGCACCCGCCCGAGGGCGAGCCCGACCAGCTCGGCCAGCCGGCGTGCCTGCGCCTCGGACAGCGGGCCGGCGTGCAGGCTCAGCCGGTCGATGCGCACGGTCGCCGTCACAGCGCCACCGCCGCGGGATGGCCGGGCTGCACGGGGTGCTCGAGGCGCAGGACGGCGCCGCGCTTGGACAGCTCGCGCCGCGAGGCGTTGAGCACCGTCTCGGCCGAGATCAGCGCGCCTTCCTCGCGGGCGTCGAAGGCGGCCGACAGCGCGATCGACTTGATCTCGGCGCCGGTCAGCTCGAGATGGGTGGCCAGCCACTCGTGATCGAGCACCCCGGTGATCGGCTCACCGGTCGAGGTGCGCTCGGGCAACGCCAGCTGCCACAGCCGCAGCCGTTCGGCGCGGGCCGGCGCGACGAAGTCGATGACGGTGCGCAGGCGGCGCAGGAACGCGGCGTCCAGGTCGCTCTTGCGGTTGGTCGCCAGGATCGCCACGCCGGAGAAGGTGTCCAGCCGCTGCAGCAGGTAATCGATCTCGATGTTGGCGTAGCGGTCGTGCGCGTCGCGGACCTGGGTGCGCTGCCCGAACAGGGCGTCGGCCTCGTCGAAGAAGATCAGGACGTTGCTGCGCTCTGCCTCGGAGAACACCGCGGCCAGCTGCTTCTCGGTCTCGCCGATGTACTTGCTGACCACGGTTGCCAGGTCCACCCGGTACAGGTCGAGCTCCAGCTCGCGCGCCAGCACCTGCGCGGCCATCGTCTTGCCGGTGCCGCTGGGGCCGGCGAACAGCGCGGTCACCCCCGCGGTGGACGGGCACAGCCGCCGGAACTCCCAGTCATCGAGCACCTCCTGGCGCAGCAGCACCTGGTTGCGCAGCCGCCGCAGCGCCGCCTCGACCTGCTCCGGAACGACCAGGTCGTCCCAGCCGTAGGGCAGTGCCAGCGGCGACATCGTCTCCAGCGCCCCGGCGCGCAGCCGGTTGCGCACCACCTTCGAGGCTCCTGCCCCGGCGGCGGCAGCGGCGTCGATGTCGGCCGGCGTCAGCTCCCAGTCCTCGATGATCCGTGGTGGCTGGCGGTCCGAGCGGTCGGCCCAGAGCCGCTGCCGCTGCCCGGCGGTGGTCGCCGGCATCGTCCAGCTCAGCCGCACCACGCCGGCCGGGGTACTGCGCGCGGGCGCTGACCGGGCGACGAAGGTCAGGGCGCCGGGGCTCGCGTCGACTCCGATGACCGAGTCGACGCCGCAGTCCCAGATCGGCAGCGCGTCGAGCAGCCGGGCCGCGCGCAGCCCGCGGACGCCGGCGCCGGCGTCCAACAGCGCCGGGGTGCGCCCGAGCGCGACCGCCAGTTGGGCCAGCAGGGTGCGCCGGCCGGAGCCGGGTGCGCCGACCAGCTCCACCTCGCAGCCGGCGCCGCGCACGCCGGACGCGGCCTCGCCCATCTCGGCCAGCAGGGCCGGCTGCAGGCATTGCAGGCCGGTGGTGTCCAGCAGGGTCGCGTCCGCGCGGGCGGCCAGCCAGTCCTGCTCGCCGGCGAGGTAGCCGGCTATGTCGGCCTCGACCGTCCACGGCGTGGTGCTGTGCCAGCAGTCCTCGGCCGGCGCTGCCAGCGCCCAGCGCGCCAGCGAGCCCGCCGGCCCGGGCTGGTAGCCCGGCGGCCAGTTCCACAGCAGCGCCGCGATCGCCGGCGTCGGCGGCGCGGGGGTGGCCGCGTCCTCGAGGTAGCCCAGCACCTGGTGCAGCCGTGGCGTCAGCTCGCAGGCGGCCAGCAGCGCCAGCCATTCGGTCTCGCGACCGGTCAACCCGAGCGAGGTGATCAGGTGGCGCCACCGCGCGTCGGCCACGATCGCCGCGCGGGCTGCTGCCGCCGCCTCGGCTACCGCGTTCGGCCAGGCCGGCGGGGGATCGGCGGCCACGATCTCGTCGATCACGTCGTGCACCGAACCGGACCGCTCCCGCAGCATCCACCGCTCGCGCAACGCCTGGACGTGTGCCCCGGCCAGCGCGCGCACCGCGGTCTCCCATAGGGGGCTCACGGCCCGTGGCTCGGACAGCCGCGTCTCAGGCCGGTCAGTGTCGGGCCGCTGCGTCTCAGGCATCTCAGACCACCGCCCACAGCGCCGGATCGGCCTCGACGTCGGCGACCCGCAGGCCGATCTGATGGTTGCCGGCGGGCAGGTTCTCCGGCGCGGCGAAGGTGATCAGCGAGCCACCGCTGCACTGCCACTCACCGGGGTCCGGGGTGGCGCCGGAGGCGATCCGGGTCAGCTCCACCGTCCCGAGCCGCAGGCTGGCCCCGGACGTGGCGACGTTGCGCACCGCGAAGGTGTAGATCCCGGCGCCGGAGGCGGTCAGCAACGGCCCGCCGCTCGGGTCGATCCAGGGCGCGATGCTGATCGGCACCGCGTTCGAGCGCCAACCCGGCTCCGACGGCCGGGTGACCACCAGCTCGTAGCGGCCGGCCGGCGTGGCCGTCCCGGCGGGTGGGCGCAGCAGGAAGGGCACCCCGCGGGCCGGCGGCGTCGGGTACGGCAGGGTGAGCGGGACCTTCCAGGTGGCCGTCACGTCGGTCTCGGTCGCGACCCCGTTCGAGTCGTAGGAGACCAGCCGCACGTGGTCGGTGTCGGCCAGCATCAGCGCGTCGAGTTCGAAGACCTGCCCGCCGACCCCGGCTGGAGCCGGCGCGGTGCTGGCCGGCGATTGCTGGAAGATCTTGTTCGCCGGTCCGGGCAGGACGTAGTTGACGGTGCGGCGGGTCGAGAGCAGCCGGGGCAGGCTCGGGTCGGCGGGCGGGTCTGTAGGCGCGGACACCAGGTTGACCGAGGTGACCGGCGGAGCCGGCGGCGGCAGGTCCGGCGGGGTCAGGAAGACCACGGTGACCCGGTATTGCGCGGTGGTGCGCAACGGCAGGCCGAGGCCCTGCCAGAGCCTGCTCAGCTCGTCGAAGGTCGGCGTCTCCAGGGTCAGCGTCACCTCGCTCGGCGCCACCGGGCTGGGCAGCGGCGTCGGGGTGGGCAGCTTGACGGTCGCGTGCTCGTGGAAGGCCTGCATCGCGATGCCGAGCACCTGCTGCTCCTGCACGTAGCTGGACTGGGCGCGGGCCGAGAGCATGTACCACAGGTCCAGACACAGCGGTTCGAACGCGACCGGTTGCTTGCCGCCACTGCCGCCGGACTGCGCCGCCTGGGTCCAGAACGAGTTGGCCAGGAACTTGTCGGGGGCGATGTGGAACAGGTAGAGGTTCAGCTCGCAGTCCGAGCCACCGGCGGGCGTCTCGGGATGCTGCCCGCTCACGGCGACCGAGAACGGCGGTGGGCCGCCGCCGAAGACCGGGCTGGCGTTGATCGCGCCGGTCAGGATGGTGCGCAGCGTGTCGGTGACGATGGACAGGTCATGCATCGCGCATCACCCCTGCCCCAGGCCGAAGGCGGCGCCCGGACGGCTGAGCCGGCCGGGCGGGGCAGCCAGGGCGGCCGGAGCCGGCTGCCGCGGGGCCGGGGCAACCGCCGCGACGGCAGGCGGCGGGACGGGCGCGGCGATCGTCACCTCGATGGCGCCGATGTGCACCTGCGGCGCCCGGGCCGGTCGCTCCCGGGCCGGACCGGGTGGAAAGACCGCGGCCGGCGCGGTGCCGCGAGGCTCGGTCCGGACGACTCGCGCGGCCGGGGCCGGCTGCCGGGCCGGCGGCGTGGCGGGCGGGTGGATGGTGACCGGCTGGGCGTCGCGCCGGACCTGGTCCGACAGCGCGGACAGCCGGGCCAGGGCGTCGGTGACGGCGGCGGGCAGCTGCGCCGGGGGCCGCTGTGCCGGTGCGGGCGCCGGGGTGTCGGCGTCCCGCCGGCGGGGCCGGTCCGGTTGCCCGGACCTCTCGACGCTCGTCCGGGTCGCCGGCAGCGGGTGCGGCCG
>DASVQQ010000034.1 GCA_036389035.1 Jatrophihabitans sp. | reverse complement strand
GAAGAAGAACGCCAGCGCCACGGCCAGCGCGATGGTCTGCAGGTCCGACCAGCCCAGGGCGGTGCCGATCACCATGCCGAGGACTTCACCGATGGCGCAGCCCGTCAGGCAGTGCAGCGTGGCTGACACGGCCAGGCGGGTAAGGGCCTTGCCGTCCTGCGGTTCGGTGTGCGTGCTGTGGTTCATAGCTTCCCTCCAACGGGTGGATACCTTGTTAGTTATACCCAAGGGGGTATAACTAACAAGGCTCTTTTGATTGCCTGATTGGCGTATGCCCGTGGGTCTGGCCTAGATGGCACCCTGGAGTCAGCTGCGAGGCTGCTGGCTAGGCCAGGCCACACTCCGCACACCCGTCGATTGCTTAGTTTCCCCCTTCAATGTCAGGCTTATCGGGGGGTTAGTGACCGCTGCTTGCGCCAGCCGTGACGGGTCAGGCCCTTCGGCTTGTAGACCGACAAGACCGCGGCAATCAGCAAGACGGCGATAGCTCCGCTGGCGTGCAGGACCGGCGACGCGCTTGGCAGTAGGCGCTGGTCGTCAGCCAGCGATGGGCTGCGGGCGGCGTCACCGAGGAGGCGCAGCGTCGACAGGTAGAGCAGCAGGATCACGGTGGCCAGCACCGTCATGGTGAGTTTCACGACTACCCAGTAGTGCCGGAACAGGCCCCAGGACGTCCCGAGCGACTGCACCAAACCAGAAGCGAACGACGCCAGGCTGAGCGGGGCCAACGCTGCCAGTCCCAAGACCTCCATAGCGACGTACATCGACCGGACGGTGGCGGGATCGTCCACGGCGAGGCCGGCGACAGCCAGGGCCAAGAACGCCGCGACGGCCCCGAGCCAACCGACCGAAGAGATGACGTGGGTGGTCAGGGCTGCCTTGCGCAGCGCCGGCGGCATCACCATCAGGCGGCCGGGCCGACTAACGCCCCCTGCGTCAAGGGCGTCACTGAGCGCAGGCCGGTATGCATGCCCGGCCCGTGGTCGCTGCCGAGGAGGAGCATGACGACTACGACCAGCACCAGCAGGGCGGCAATGGCGACGAAGACCTTCACCCACCGGGGCATCCCTGGCGCGCCATCGGTAGGACGGTGCGGGTCAGTCATGGCGTCCCTCTGCTCGCGGCGTGCATGGATTCCACGACTCTTACCCTTCAGATGCATTCGATATTGTGCAAGCCCGTGGCCATTCTGCGCCTGATGCTGGTGGTTAAGCGCGTGGGCCGTGTCGACATACAGCTCACGCTTGATGGGCCGGGCTCAGTGGCAGTCGAGTGGCTGCTGTCAGCGACCTTGCAGTGGTCAGGTTGGCAGTCGTCGCACCCGGTCAGAACTCCGGCCTGGGTTTTTGGGCGATGAGGCGGGGGGTGAAGGTGCTGTTGCGCAGCGACACCACGATGTCGGTGTCGCTCATCGTGCCGCGGACTGTGAGCAGCCCCGACTTGGCGTTGGCCGTGACGGCGTGGACGCCTTCGACGTCGCGGACCACGGCGGTAGCGCGTCGCACGCATCGACGGCAGCGCATGCCGTCAACGGAGAAGGTCAAAGTGCGCATGGGATCCTCCGGGATGGGTGAGTGGGCGGGCAGGCCGCAGCCCCCGTCCGCCGTTGCGGCGGACGGGGCTGACGTGGTCAGTTGGCTCCCACGCTCACTTCCTCGGCGGCAGAAGCCGTGGGGGATGCGGCGGACCGCAGGGTGAGCGCCGCGATCAGCGCGCCGGCGCCGGCGAGGGCAGCAGCGCCCCAAAGACCGGCCGAGAAGCCGTTTGTCAGAGCCGTTGCGTTCCCGATCTGGTCGGCGCCGTACGCGGCGGCGACCGCCGTCATGGCGGCAAGGCCGAGCGCGGACCCGATCTGGTAGCTGGTGTTGACGATCCCGGCGGCCAGCCCACCCTCCTCGGGTGCGGCCGCTGAAAGCGCGGTGCCCAGTGAGGGGATGAATGCCATGGCCATGCCGGCGGCCGTGACCAGGGTGGCGGGCAGCACGTCGACTGAGAACGAGCCGTCGGGGCTGATGAAGGAGAGCCACACCAGACCGGCAGCAAGGGTAGCGAGTCCGGCAACCGTCATCGCCTTGGTACCGTAGCGGGCGATGAGTCGCGGAGCGACCGCGATCATACCGATCATGATCGTCAGCGTGAGAGGCAGTAGCGCCGCGCCGCTGGCGAAGGCGCCGAGACCCAACACCTGCTGCAAGTAGAGGTTGATGAAGAAGAACATCGGGATCCAGGCAGCACCGAGCAGGAGCTGGGCCATGTTGGCGGCGGCGAGGTTGGGGGCACGGAAGATGCCCAGCCGCATGAGGGGCTGGCGCAGGCGGGCCTGCAGCGCCACGAAGACTGCCACCAGCACGACCCCGACGATGGCGGGGATCAAGGTGGACGAGGCAGTCCAGCCTGCCTCGGGCGCCTGCACGACGGCGTAGACCAAGGCGGCGATTCCAGCGGTCACCGTGGCGGCGCCGACGAAGTCGATGCTTCCTCTGGTCCTGGCGCCGGCCGGCATGACTGCCGACGACATGACCAGGACGGCGATCGCCAGAGGCACGTTGATGAAAAACACCCACGGCCAGCTGGCGTACTCGGTGAGAACGCCGCCGAGGAAGACTCCCGCCGTACCGCCGGCGGGCGCGGCTGCACCGTAGAGCGCCAACGCCTTGGTGAGCTCCTTGGGTTTGGCACCGAAGATCGTGAACAGCAGTGTCAATGCCGAGGGTGCGATCAGCGCTGCGCCGGCGCCCTGCACGGCGCGGCCGACGATCTCGATGGTCGCGGTGTCAGCCAGGCCAGCGACGAGTGAACCGGCGGCGAGGATCGCCCAGCCGGTGTTGAAGATGCGGCGAGCCCCGAGCAGGTCTGACAGGCGGCCGCCGAGGAGCAGGAGACCGCCGAACGCGACGACGTAGGCATTGAAGACCCAGCTGAGGTTCTGCGGGTCAAATCCGAGGTCCTGCTGCATCTCGGGCAGCGCCACCCCGATGATGGACGTGTCCATGATGACCATGAACTGAGCTGCGGCGATGAGCCCCAGCGCCAGCCAGCGCCGGTCGCCGGTCCTGGCTGCGGCGGGTGCGGTGGAAGACATGGGTTCCCTCTCTTTCAATGATGAGCGGCGCGGTGGTGCTGCCGATGCCCGAAGGCTGCACCGGGTGCCTGTCCGCCCCCTGTCCCATTCCTGTCGTCACGCAACACGCTGACTGGTCCGCCTGTCCGGGACGATGAGCGTGGACGAAGTTCTCGGCGCGGTGCGCGGCCTCGGCTACCCGGTCCAGTTTCTCGATGAGAGCCACGACGTCACCGGCACATGACCGCGACGTCGACAGGGCGCGAGACTTCGGGAGGACAGCCGGTATCAGGAGGCTCCTGACGTCAACCAATGACGGAGACCCTCACATGTCCTGGGCGGATCCAATTCCTCCACCCGGGTCACCAGCGGGCGTAGAGTCGAAGGGCCACCGGGCCCTGTCTCAGCCTCGCGCTACGACGCGAAGACCCGAGGAGAGCAAGGAGAGGGTCGTGGACGTGCGTTTCCGGCTATTGGGTCCGATGGAGATCCTGGTCGACGGGCGACCCGTAGCGATGCCAGGCGCTGCGGAGCGCGCTGTCTTGGTCCAGCTCCTGCTCTCCCCAGGCCTGACGATCCCGGCGACCATACTGGTGGACCGGCTCTGGTCGGAATCCTCACTCCCGGTCGATCCGATGAACGCCTTGCAAATCCGAGTCTCCAAGCTGCGGCGCAGCCTGAGGGCCATCGGTGTGTCTGAGGTGGTCACCCGCGAAGGCGTGGGCTACCGCGCCAACGTCGACCCCGCATCAGTCGACGCCGTCGACTTCGTTGCCCGGGTGCGGGAGGCGAGGTCACGCTCCGAGGCGGGCGCAGGAGCAGCAGATCCGGCATCCCTGAACGCCTACGACGAGGCCCTGGGCTTATGGCGCGGCGATGCACTCAGTGACTTCGCGACCGAGCAGTGGGCCACCGTGGAGGCCGCGCGCTTCTCCAAGCTCAAGCTGACCGCCCTCACGGAGCGGGCACAGATCGCGCTGGCCCTTGGCCGTGAGGCCGAGGTCATCGGTGACCTGGAACCCCTGGTCACACACGACCCGACCCTGGAGTCGCTCACCGGTCTGCTCATGGTCGCCCTGTACCGCAGTGGACGACAAACGGAAGCTCTCGAGGCGTACCTCCGCACCCGTCAAGTACTGGACGAGTCGCTGGGCCTGGAGCCTTCTCTGACGTTGCGGTCGCTGCACGAACGCGTACTGCGCCAGGACGAGGCGCTCGGCTCACAGCCCGACATGGGCGGGACGCCAGTGGCGGTGTCCGGTACGCGTCGGGCCGAGGAGAGAGCCACGTCGCCTACGAACCTGCCGACGGTGGTGCGCCCGCTGATCGGCCGCGACGACCAGCTCGACTCCCTGGCCGAACTGATCCACGGAGCTCGCCTGCTGTCGCTGATCGGCCCCGGCGGCGCCGGCAAGACCTCGCTGGCCCTCGCCGCCGTGGTGCGAGCCTCCGACGCCTTCCCCGATGGTGCCTTCGGGGTCCGCCTCGCCTCCGTCGACACCCCCGACCAGGTGCCATTGGCCGTGGCCGACGCCCTCGGGGTGCCACTGGACGGAGCGGCCGCGGTCCGCGACGTACGGGAGCGGGTGGTCTCGTACCTGGTCAGGCGCCGGCTCCTGCTGCTGATCGACAACTGCGAACACGTCATCGACGCCGCCGCCGGCCTCATCGACGAGATCCTGGGCCGGTGCCCGCTCGTGACAATCCTGGCAACCAGCCGCGAAGCACTCGCGGTTCCCGACGAAGTGCAGGTGACCGTGGGGCCGCTAGACACCCCGCCCGACGGGACGCCCGCCGGGCGCGTGCTGGAGTACCCGGCCGCGCAGCTGTTCGTCGAACGGGCCCGGGCGGTCCGGCCGGGAACGGTCTTCGCTGCCGACGACCTTGTCGCGATTGGTCGCATCAGCCGCGCTCTCGACGGCATCCCACTCGCCCTCGAGCTCGCCGGTGTCCGGGTCGCGACGATGGCACCCGTCGAGATCGCTGGGCGTCTGGACCAGCGGTTCGCACTACTCACGACCGGCGCGCGCACCGCCGAGGCGCGTCAGCAGACGCTCCGTGCGACGGTCGACTGGAGCTATGACCTGCTCAGCGAACGTGAGCAGCGCGCCTTCAACCGGCTCGCCGTCTTCCAGGGAGGATGGAGTCTCACCGCCGCCGAGGCCGTCCTCAGCGACGCGAGCCTCGATGCCGGGGAGGTACTCGACACCATCGGCCGTCTGGTCGAGCGCTCCATGGTGGGGGTCGAGCGTGGGGCAGCAGCAACGCGCTACCGGATGCTCGACACCTTGCGCCAGTACGCCGCGGAGCAGCTGCTCGCTACTGGCGAGCACGACGTCATGGCACAACGACATGCGGAGTACTTCCGTGACGTCGTCCGCGACGCCGAGCCGCACCTGCGCGGCCACGCCCAGCGCGAGACGTTCCAACAGCTGCGCGAGGAGCAACCCAACATCAGGGCCGCGCTCGCGTGGCTGGGTCGGCCTGATGGGGATCTCGACTCGGCACTCGAAACGGCTGGCGCCCTCGGGCTCTTCTGGCACCTGGGCCGCCACCTGGAAGGCCGCGAGCTGTTGTCGCGCCTTCTCGCGTTGGGCAACGGCAGCCCGTCCGCGCGGGCTCGCGCCCTCCAGGCGGTCTCCTTGGTAGAGCGTCCGCGCGCGTGCCTGGTGCATCCCAGTCCGCGGTGCGCCGAGACCGCCCGGGAGAGCTTGGCGATCTTCGAGGACCTCGGAGACGACTCACGCGCCGCTCTGTCGCGCGTCCTGCTGGCCGTCGAGGGGGTCACCGGTCAGGACCGTGAGCAGGCTGAGGACTTGCTGCGCGCCGCCGAGGCACAGTTCGCAGCCGATGGCGACGCATGGGGCGATGGCGTCGTCGGCTTCGTAC
Source organism: Jatrophihabitans sp. (assembly GCA_036389035.1). Lineage (NCBI taxonomy): Bacteria > Bacillati > Actinomycetota > Actinomycetes > Jatrophihabitantales > Jatrophihabitantaceae > Jatrophihabitans > Jatrophihabitans sp. Next base: position 119,322 of record DASVQQ010000034.1, on the reverse strand, counting down.
GCATGGAGACCGCCCTCAAGAACGGCGAGACCGCCGCGGTCCCGATCGGGCGCGCAACCGCCGCGACGTTCCGGCAACTCGACGATCCGTGGGGCCTGTCGGCGATCCTGTACCACCTCGGTTGGGGTCTGCGACAGTTTGGCCGCTACGAGGAAGGGTCGCGGGTGCTCGAGGAGGCGATCGACGTAGCGAGCGGTGCCGGCCTGTACAACACCGTGCAGTGGGCGCTGGCCGACCTGGGAATCGCCCAGCTCCACCTCGGCGACGAAGACGCTGCCCGGGGTCTGTTCGACCGGGCAATCGCCGCTTCCGAGCACGTCGGTGATGGCGCCGGCGCCGTTCTCGCCTGCTACGGCCACGGACTGCTGGCCCAGGTCGGGCAGGAGTGGGACGTGGCCCATAGCCGCTACGACGAGTCGTACGCCGGGTTGGTGGCGCTCGGCACCCCCGTTCCCCAAGGGCTCGCACTCGCCGGCCTGGCCCGGTGCGACGAAGCGGCGGGAGATGTGGCCACTGCTCACCAGCGGTACGACGAGCTGCTGACCCTCAGCCGCCGGATCGGGGAGCCGGGGCTCACCAGCACCGCACTGGAGGGCCTGTGCCGGCTGGCCGCCGGGAGCGGGGACCACGCGCTTGCATCAACCCTGCTCGCGGAGGCGACCCAGCTGCGCGCCACCTCGTCGCGGCCGGCGCCGCCGCACGAGCAGCAGGATCTCGCCGCCACCGTCGTCGAACTGGCGCCGGACCTGGTCCCGAACCTCTGACACCCGCACCCAGGACGACGCGAGCCTCGGGCGCATCCTCGCCGTACGACGGCGTCTTCGTCGCCGGTTCTCTCGCTGGGTCGTACGTACGCATCGACGGGGTACCAGGTGCGGGCTGTGGGCTGCGCTCCGGCTCAATGGAGACGGCCCGGCCGAGCACTAAAAGTGCGCTCAGCCGGTGATCTCGCGGCGCAGCACGGCGCACAGCTCCTCCAGTGACGGCACGCCGGCGAACCCGGTCGGGGTCCGGTAGACCCGGCACGCGACCCCCACAGCCGCGCCCGGCTCAGCGAACGGGTCGTGGCCGTTGATGAGGAACGTCGGTGAGCCAGTGAACCCGCGGGCCTGGGCCTGTGTGTCGTCGGTGATGACGGTAGTCGTGACCAACGACGCAACGCCCAGCTCCGTGAACGCGGCCCGCGTCAGGTCGTAGGCCGACATCTTGTTCGGGCAGTCGGGCACGACCAGCAGCTCCACGTCCATGCCCCCAGCATGCCGCTGATCCGACAGCCCGAGCATCTTCGGGTGCTCGCTTCGTCCGACCCGGCGCCCGTCCCGATCTTCAGGTACGACAGCATCCCGCACCCCAAGCCCGCGGGTGCGAACTCGCCCGTTCATCACACCTTGCTGCCGAATCAGGCACCTGTGCGTGCTTGCGGCGCGGTGACGTCGGCGACGGTGGCGGACAACGCCTCGATGACGTCGGCTGCGTCGGCCAGGGCGCTCACCCCGTGTGCTCCGGCGCCGATGGAGATCGTTCCTTGGATCCGGGAGTCGGCGATGACGGGCAACGGGTGGAGTGCCCCGAACGGGGTGATCGTGCCGCGCTCGTATCCGGTCACCGTGCGGGCCGTCTCGGCGTCGGGCATCGACAGGCGGGTGACGTCGAGGAGGGTGCGCAGCTGGGGCCAGCTGATCTGCCGGTCGCCGGGGACAAGTACGAACAGGTAGTCGCCATCGCCTCGGCGCACCACCAGCGTTTTGACGACCTGCCCCGGGTGCACACCACGCAGCTGCGCGGCCTCGGCAAGGGAGCTGACCGGCCCATGACGCACGAGCGTGTAGTCGATGCCCGTTTCATCCAAGACCGCCGTAGCACGTTCCTCATCCATGGGTCTCCTCAGCAGGGTGTCGAAGTGGGCGGACGGGAGCGGCGTTCCGCGAGCGCGTTGAGCGCACAGACAGTCAGGCACGACAATGCCCAGGCGACCACCTCGCGACCGCCGCTTCTAAGCGACCGAGACGCAGGGACACAGGCAGTGCAGTTCATGACGTTCTCCCTTCACACAGTCAGGACGCAAGGCGGGGGCGGGCGACACGGAACGGCCGTAGGCATTCGCCGGACAGGGTCTGGGGGCTGCGGGGGCGGGGGGAGGCCCCGCGGCCAGGTGGCCGCTGCGGACCGGGGAAAGTCTCGGTACGGCCACCGGGCTGGCTTCTGGTCAGGCTGCGGCGTACTCGTCCGGATCGGCGTCCCACATCGGACCGCACGCGGCGCAGCAGAACCAGTACCGCTGACCGTTGTGGTCCCGGTACAGCCCGGCGGCTTCGGCTTGAGCCTTGTTGACTGGGGTTCCCGTCATCACCGGGCACTCGGCGACGTCGTCTAGCTCTTGGACGGCGGGGGCCGCGTCGGTGTTCGAGCCGCAACAGCTGCCGGCGGTGGCGGCCGGTACCAGCGGCTCGAGCGTGAGGGACTCGGCCTTGGCGGTGCCGGGGTCGTGCTGGTGGTTCTCGCACATGTGAAACGGTTCCTTTCCGGTGGGGTGTGCTGTCAGGAGCCGACCGGCTGGGCGATCCTGGCCGGGGTGGTGGCCGGGGAGGTAGGGATGCCGGTGGCTCGGGTCTTGAAGGAGCGCAGCCGCATGCTGTTGCCGACGACGAAGACGCTGGAGAACGCCATCGCCGCGCCAGCTAGCATCGGGTTGAGCAGGCCGAGGGCGGCCAGCGGGATGGCTGCGACGTTGTACCCGAAGGCCCAGAACAGGTTTGTCTTGATGGTTCCCAGGGTCTTGCGGGAGAGACGGATCGCGTCGGCGGCGCTGCGCAGGTCTCCGCGCACCAGGGTGATGTCGGCGGCCTCGATGGCGACGTCGGTGCCGGTGCCCATAGCCAGGCCAAGGTCGGCCTTAGCCAGGGCGGCGGCGTCGTTCACACCGTCACCAACCATCGCAACCACCTTGCCCTGATCTTGCAGCTTGGCGATGACGTCGACCTTGTCCTGCGGCATGACTTCTGCGATCACGTCTTCGATGCCGACTTCGGCGGCGATCTGTTCGGCGACAGCTCGGTTGTCACCGGTGAGCAGGATCGGGGTCAGGCCCAGTGACCGCAGCTGGGCGATGGCCTCGTAGCTGGTCGGCTTGACCTGGTCAGCCACGACGAGGACGCCACGGGCTTGGCCGTCCCAGCCGACGGCGACGGCGGTCTTGCCGTGCGCCTCAGCGTTCGCCTTGGCGCGGGCGAGGTCGACGTCGAGATGCTGCGACCAGTCGGCCAGCAGCGTCTCGCGTCCAACCAGGACCGCGTGTCCGTCCACAATGCCCTGGACGCCCTTGCCTTCGACGTTGGCGAAGTCCTCTGGGGTGGGCAGGGGGCCGACCTCCTGGACTGCGCCCTTGGCAATCGCCTGGGCGATCGGGTGCTCGGAGGCGTCCTCGAGCGCACCGGCCAGGCGGAGCAGCTCCTCGCGGGAGACACCGTCGGCGACGAACACGTCAACGAGGGTCATCTTGCCGGTGGTCACCGTGCCGGTCTTGTCGAGCACGATCGTGTCGACCTTGCGGGTTGACTCCAGCACCTCGGGGCCCTTGATGAGCACACCCATCTGGGCGCCGCGGCCGGTACCAACCAGCAGTGCGGTCGGCGTGGCCAGGCCCAAGGCGCACGGGCAGGCGATGATGAGGACAGCGACCGCTGCGGTGAAGGCGGCGCTGACCGGGAACCCGGCACCCAGCCAGGCAGCCAGGGTGGCGACCGCGATGGCGATGACGATCGGGACGAAGATGCCGGAGACCTGGTCGGCCAGGCGCTGCACCTGAGCCTTGCCGGACTGGGCGTCCTCGACGAGCTTGGCCATTTGGGCCAGCTGAGTGTCGGAGCCAACCCGGGTGGCGCGCACGACGAGTCGCCCGCCGGCGTTGACAGTGGCGCCGGTGACGGGGTCACCTTCGCCCACCTCGACGGGCACGGACTCGCCGGTGAGCATGGAGGCGTCGACTGCGGAGCTGCCGGAGGCGATGACACCGTCGGTGGCGATCTTCTCGCCGGGACGGACCACGAACTCGTCGCCTTCGGTGAGCTCGGAGGTCGGGATGCGGACCTCGACGCCGTCTCGGATGACTGCGACGTCCTTGGCGCCGAGCTCGAGCAGCGCCCGTAGCGCGGCACCGGCTTGGCGTTTGGACCGCTTTTCGAAGTAGCGGCCGGCGAGCAGGAACATGGTGACGCCGGCAGCGACCTCGAGGTAGATGTTCGCGGCGCCGTCGGTGGGCTCGACGGTCAGCTCGAACGGGTGGGTCATCCCGGGGGTGCCGGCGGTGCCGAGGAACAGTGCGTACAGCGACCACAGCAGTGCCGACAGGGTGCCGAGGGAGACCAGGGTGTCCATGGTGGCGGCGCCGTGACGCAGGTTCATCCACGCGGCGCGGTGGAAGGGCCAGGCTGCCCAGAGCACCACGGGTGCTGCCAGGGTCAGGGACGCCCATTGCCAGTAGTCGAACTGGAACGCCGGGATCATCGACATGGCGATGACCGGCACAGCGAGAGCGACTGAGCCAACGAGGCGCTGTCGCAGGGCGAGGAGCTCGGTGTCTGGCTGGTCCTCGTCCGAGGCGTCGACGGTGGCCGTGTTGTCCTTGCTGCGCGGCAGGGAGGCGGTGTAGCCGGCCTTGGCCACCTCGGCGATGAGGACTTCGGTGTCGACCCCTTCGGGGGCTCGGACCTGCGCCTTCTCGGTGGCGTAGTTGACCGTGGCAGTGACGCCGTCAAGCTTGTTGAGCTTCTTCTCGATCCGCATCGCGCAGGAGGCGCAGGTCATCCCGCCGATCTCGAGCTCGATGCTGGGGCCCAGGGTGTGGGCCGGGGATGCAGTCATGGGTTCCTCCTTCAGTGTGTGATGCGGATCAGTGACCGTGACCGTCGCCGGACTCGGCGCCCGGGTCGGCATCCGTGTCGGGCTTGGGGTCGGCGGGTGTTTCGTTGTTCGCGTGGGTGGAGTCGGCGTGTCCGGCCTCGTCGGTAGCGGTGGCGGTGGTGTCGACGACGAACGGGGCGCTGTGGACCTTTCCGTCGACCTGGAAGTCCAGGTACAGCAGGTAGCGGCCTGCGGTGGGCAGCTCCGCGACGAACCCGACATCGGGCCCGGCGGTGTCGCCCTGAGTGGGCTCGTCACCTTCGGGGTGGACGTGGAGGAAGGCCAGGTCGCCGTCGCGCAGCGCGACCAGGTGGCCGAACGCGCCGAGGTAGGGCTCCAGGTTGGTGACGGGCTTGCCGTCCTTGGACACGGTAAAGGTCAGCTCGGAGCTGGACCCGGCGGTCACCTGGCCGGTCAGGTCCACGGTGTACCCGTCCACGGTCGCGGTGTTGGTCGCCTCAGGGGTGGCGGGGGTGAACTGGCCGGCCACCTCGACCGTGCGGGTCAAGGTGATGGTCTCTCGGGTCTCGTCGGTGTCGGGGACGAAGTCGGCGTAGATGCGGTAGGTACCGGCCTCGGACCACTGCCAAGGCAGCGACCAGGTGCCGTCGGCGTCCATCGTGGGGTGCACGTGGCGGAACTCGGTGCCGTCGGTGCGGACCACGATCAGGTGAAGCAGTCTCTCGTGCGAGGTGGCGAAGCTCGTCAAGGCTTGGCCGTCTGCGTCGAGGATGCGGAACGACAGGTCCCCGGCCCGGTCGGCCTCGGCAGGAGCGGCGACGGGCATGAGCAGGTAGCCGCCGTGGGCGCTGGTGACCCCGGGGACGGCAGCGCTGGTCTGGGCGGGGGTGCTGGCGTCGTGGCCGCCGTGGCCGCCGGTGGTGCTGTCCATGTCGTGTCCCTTGGCTTCGTTGGTCCAGTTGCTGACGGTGCTCTGCGGGACGCCGGCGTCGGCGGCGACGAATGCGCCGCCGAAGACGAGGGCCAGTCCTGCGCCGTACGCGCCGAGTCGGGTTGCGGTGTTCACGAGGCGCGCACCGCCTTGTAGCCGGCCTCGTCGACCGCGGCGAGGACGGCGTCGTCGTCGACGGGGGAGGCGGAGGTGACGACCAGCTTGCCGGTCTGCGCGCTGACCTCGATGTCCTGGACGCCGGGGACGGTGCTGACTTCCTCGCGGACCGACATCTCGCAGTGCCCGCACGTCATGCCGGTGACCTGGTACTCGGTGGTGTTCATCGCTGACTCCTGACTAGAAGGTGAGTAATACGTATAGGGGGATCTGAGTGCGCTAACCCTATACCCCCCAGGGGTATTTTTACAAGTTGCGGTCTAGTCCATGGGGCGGGCTCTGGGGGCCTTATTGCGTTGGAACCCAGCGTGCGCTGCCGCCCTGTCCGTCCCCTGTCCAAGCGGCTCCGCTGCAGCACCCGGCAGCGCTGAGGACAGCCGCTCGACAGCGATGCCTGCCCAGCCCACGACGGTTATGAGTGGATTTACGTTCTGTCCGGCCACGGCGGCTCTGCTCGGAAATAGGGACTGGGTCATTGGACCCGGGGAGGTCGCGGAGTTCGAAACCCGGGTGCCGCTCTGGTTCGGAAGCCTCGGGCAGGAGCCGGCGGAGATCCTGAGCATCTTTGGCCGTCCTGGGGAGCGCATGAGCATCCGGGTCGGTCCGGCTCGGGAGTAAGACGTGTGCGGCCACGGAATGGGACCGGCGCGAAAGGGGATTGTGCCGGTCGCTTGAAGCGCCGAGGGATGGATGTGGCGAGCCAGGAGCCCGGACCTCCGAGGGGGCGGAAGTCCGGGCTCGCTTGGTGGCCCGCTGCGAGGCGGCGTGTGTGTGGCTTGGTCAGTGGTGCATGTGCATCGCCGCGCCTTCGGCTCGGACTGCGGGCATCCGCAGGTACGCGAACACGGCCATCACGGCGGCGATGCCGGCGGCGGCGAGAAACCCGCGGGGGAACCCCTCGATGACACCGGTCACGCTGGTAAGGCTGCCGGCCGTGCTAGCGACCGCCGAGATGACGGCGACGCCGAGGGCAGCGCCAACCTCGTGTCCTGTCATGAGAAAGCCGGAGGCCATGCCAGCGTGCTGCGGCGGGATGCCGCCCATCGCGGACACCGAGACCGGGACGAAGACCATGCCCACACCGAGGCCAATGATGACCATTCCGGGAAGGACGTCGGTGGCGAAGCCCGCCCCAGTGGATGCCTGGGCGAGGAGGGCCGCACCGCCGGCCACCAGGAGCAGGCCGATCGCGGCGATGGTGCGCGGTGTGCCGTGGGCGAGGGCGTGCTTGGCGAGAACGGTGCCGACGGTGATGGCCAGGGCGAGCGGGATGAATGCGACGCCGGCGCGGATGGCGGAGTACCCCATCACGGTCTGGACGAAGATGGAGGTGAGGAAGACGGCGCCCACGAGGATGCCGGTGACGCCGAGCATGACGGCCGTGCCAGAGACGAGCGACTTCACCTTCCACGTGTGCGGCGGGACGAGCGGGTTCGCGACGCGACGCTCCATGCGGATGAACGCGACAGCGAGCAGCGCGGAGGCGGCCAGGGCGAGGAGGACTCGCGGCGAGAGCCACCCGTGCTGTTCGGTGGCGCCGAGGGCGTAGACGAGGGCGACGAGGCTGCCGATGACGGTGGCGGCGCCGGTCAGGTCGAACTGATTCAGCGAGGCCCGCGGCGTCGTCACGGCGGGGATGACCTTGAGGCCGGCCAGGAGCGCGACGGCGCCGATGGGGGCGTTGATCCAGAAGATGGTCTGCCAGCCGGCCCAGGTGGTCAGGCCGCCGCCGAGCAGGGCTCCGGCGGCGACGCCGAGAGAGCCGACGGCACCCCACAGGGCCAGGCCGGTGCGGCGCTGTGCGCCGGAGTAGGTGGTCATGATGATGGACAGTGCGGCTGGGGTCATCAGGGCGGCGGACAGCCCTTGGGCGGCGCGGGCGGCGATGAGCTCGGTTGCGCCGCCGGCGAACCCGCTGACGATGGAGGCGATGGTGAACACGGCCAAGCCGGTCAGGAACACCCATTTGCGGGAGAGCAGGTCGGCGATGCGGCCGCCGAACAGCAGCCCTCCTCCGGACATCATGAGGTAGGCGGTGACGACCCACTGCATGTCCGAGCCGTCCAGACCAAGGTCGCGTCCGATGGTCGGTAGGGCGGTGTTGACCACAGAGATGTCCAAGACGACGAGAATCTGCGCGGCGAGGGCAAGGGCCAGGACGGCCCAGGATTTGCGCGGCCCGTTGTCCGTGTCGCCGTGGTGCGCACCTGTGTGGTGGGCATGGGCATCAGCGTGGGTGGCAGCAGGCCCGTGACCGTGGTGGGCGTGGGGTGCGTGGACGGGGTGCGTGGCGGTGTGGACCGCGAGCGGTTCGGCGGCGGGCTTGGCGTGCATGACTACTCCTCGACGAGGTGCTGGCTGGGGCGGTTTCCTGTGGTCGCACCGGGGGATGTGCTGTGGCGGTGTGACATCTACCGTCGCCGGAACGCCAGCGGGTCGCGCCGGTCAAATGGCCGGGGTATCAGCGGCCCTCAGACAAGGGCGCCAACGCGGTCGGCTGAAAGGGCTTCAGCTGAAGTCGAGCCGGGCGAGCTCGGTCCGCGAGCTGACTCCGACCTTGGTGAACACGTTCCGCAGGTGGAACGCCACCGTTCGTGGGGACACCCAGCACTGGGCGGCGACGTCCTTGTTCGACAGCCCGGTGCTGACCAGCTGGGCGATCTTGCGTTCCATCGGCGTCAGGTTCAACAGGGTGGACGGGTCGCGTTTACGGGCGGTCTCCCCGGAGGCTCGAAGTTCTTGTTCGGCGCGGGCGACGAGGGGGGTGGCGGCCAGGTCGGTGAAGGTCTCCAGCGCGGACCGCAGGTGGGTGCGGGCGTCGACGCGGCGGTTGGTGCGACGCAGGAACTCTCCGTAGGCGAGCTGGGCCCGCGCCAGGTCGTAGGGGCGCGAGGCGTGCTGGTAGTGGCCCACCGCCCGCTCGAATGCCGCAGTAGCGTCGGCCGGGTCCGCCGCCGTCAAGGCCCGACCCAGGTCGAGGGCGGCCAGCGCCCACGGGTGGTTGGTCGCGGTCGCGAACGGGGTGAGCTCCGCGACCCAGGCCAGGGCCTGCTTCCTGTCGCCGGCGCGCACGGCTGCTTCGATGCGGTCGACTGTCGCCATCCGATGCAGAGCGGGGACTCGCATTCCGGACAGGTGGTGCAGCGCTGCGGGGGCGTCCCCTTCGGCGGCGGCACGGCTGCCTTTGGCCCATCGGGTCGCGTCGTGGACGGGATCGGTCAGGATTCCCAGCGGGTGTCTGGCCACGATGTCTTTGACCTCTGCCAGGTGGCGGTCGAAGTCGTTGCTGCCGGATAGAGCGGCCAGGAGCGTTAGCGATGCCAGGGGTGCCGCGGTCAGAGTGGGCTGGCCGACGCTGCGCGCCAAGGTCAGGGCTTCATCGACGGAGCTTCGCATGGCAGTCCACGCTCCGGTGGGGAGCTGGGCGAACGCGAGCCGTTCCAGCGCGTAGATGACGACCATGCCGGCCCCGTGTTCGCGGGCGGTGGACACCATGGCGGAGTAGTAGAACCGGGCGCCCTCGTCGTGGCCCAGGTGGAGGGCGGCGTTGCCGAGGTTCCCCATCACGTCCAGGTCTTCGACCTGGCGTCCAGCCTCCAGTGCGTCCTCGAGGGTGGCGGCGGCGCGGGCCCAGTCACCTTCGGCAGAGGCGGTCAGCGTGCCTAGCAGCAGCCGCAGGCAGGCGGTGCGCTGGGTGTCAGCGTCGGTCTGGGTCAGTAGGCGCGTCAGCACCTCAGCGGTCAGGGCAGCTCCGCTGTCGCTGCCGTAAATACGGTTCAGGGCGGCCGCGCATGCCATCTCCAACGACCGACCGGCATCGAAGTCGGCGACAGTTCGCGCCGCCACGGTGAAGATCCGATGGGCGGAGACGGCGGAGCCGACGTTGACCTCGATGCGAGCCCGGAGCCGGTCGATGTCGGCTCGTAGCAACGGGTCGGCAGCCAGCTCACGGGCTGAGCTGGCCAGCGCTCGGGCGCGTACTGCCTGCCCGGCCGCCCACGCGGTGCGCGCGGCCCCGAACAGGCGTGCCGCACGGGCTGGCTCGTTCGCCGTGAGGGAGGCGGTTCGCTCGTAGGCGTCGGCTGCGGCGACGTGCCCGCCGCGCTGTTCGGCGCGAACGGCCACCTCGCACAGGGCGTCTGCGATGTCGGCGTCGGGTCCGTCGATTGCGGCGGCACGGTGCCACGTCGCCCGGTCCGGGTCGTCCGATCCGACCGCGTCCGCCAACGCGCGATGTGCCTGGCGCCGTTCGAAGCTGGTAGCGGCCTGGTACACCGCGGACCGGACCAGGGGGTGCCGGACCTCGACGACATCACCGGTGAGAGTCAGCAGGCCGGACCGTTCGGCATCCTGCCACGCGTGCGCCTGCACACCCAGAACACCGGCTGCCTGGCGCACGGTGCCTGCCCTACCGGTGGCGTCGGCTGCCGCTACCAGGAGCAGCGTCTGCACCTGTTCGCTGAGTCGGCGGCACCTGTCCAGGAACGCGCGCTCGACCCCGGCGGTCAACGCCAACTGTGGTGGCAACGGCGCGTCGCCGTGCAGCTGAGCGGGACTCAGCCCACTCGGCAGTTCCAGCAGGGCCAGGGGATTCCCACCGGTATCGCTCACGAGCCGGTCGGCGACCTCACTGGGCAGCCGATCACCGCTGCGCTCGCCGAGGAGTTGACGGGCTGCGTCGTCGTCCAGGCCGCCCAGTTGCAGCACGGGAAGTCCTGGCGGGGTGAACGCTGCCGCTCCGGCCTCGCCGGTGCGGGCGGCGAAGACCATGGCGACGGGGTCTGCGGACAACTGGCGGGCGGCGAACAGCAACGCGTCCGCCGATGCCGAGTCCAGCCACTGCGCGTCGTCCACCACACACAACAGGAGTGCGCCTACGTCGGCTGCCTCGGTCAGCACAGACAGGGTCGCGACCCCGACCAGGAACGGATCAATGGTGGGACCGTCCTCAAGGCCGAACGCGACCCGCAACGCACGCGCTTGTGGGGCTGGCAGCCGGTCGAAGTTCGTCGCGGGACGCAGGAGGCGGTGCAGCGCGGCGTAGGGCAGCGGTGACTCGGACTCCACACCGGCAGTGCGAAGGACGCCTGCGCCTCCGCCCCCCGCGGCCTGCTCTTGGGAGGTCATCAGGTCGTGAAGGAGGGCGGTTTTGCCCACGCCGGGCTCTCCCAGCACAACCAGCACACCAGCGGTTCCGGCGCGCGCTTGCTCCACCAGGGCGGCGAGCTGCGCGCGTTCCCGCTCGCGGCCGTGTAGCACCAGCCGACCGTACCGCTCGCAGCGACCGCCACACGGGGCATCCCGGCACATTGACCGGGCGACACCCGCCGCCCAGGACCCGTGTATCGCAGTCCGAGCGAAGGTTCAGTCGTGGGCGGGGCTGAGCCTGACCTGACAGGGTCACTCCTGGAACGGGGCAAGGGAGATGGCGGCTGTGAAGGCGCCATACCGGCGCAGCAGCCTTGCCCGGCCGCGCGGGACCCGGGCTGCCTCGTCCGCCCACGCCAGGGCGAAGTACTTCTTGAAGCTCTCGCGGGGGTGTTCGCGGACGGCGTCAGCCAAGGTGGCGCTAGGCAGCTCCCAGCAGCGCAACCCAGCCACATCAACGCCTGCTCCCGCGGACAGCAGGTAAGCGACCGGTCCGGCGGCGAGGGTGACACGAGGGCTGTGGTGCATGGTGATGGCCGTCTGCAAGGTCTCGGTTGCCGCCGTGGACAAGCCGACCTGTTCGGCGACGTCCCTGGCCACGCGTGCTGAGGTGAGGGTGAAGTCGTCCCGCCCGGTGGCCATGACCAGGCCGGTGTCGTGCAGCAGCGCGGCCGCGAACAGCAGCTCGGCATCGACCTCAACCTCGCCGAGCTCGCCCAACGCCCGGCCGAACCGGTACGTGCGGTAGCTGTGGTTGAGCAGGGTTGGCGGCAGGGCGCGGGTGGCGGCGTCCTCCGCGGCGCGCGTCAACGGCGAGTCGGGCGGCGCCAACCGGGCAGCCGGCACGTACGCGTTCCTGCCCGAGTTGAGGTGGGCGAGAACGCTGAGACGGCCGACAGCGTTGCCGACGTGGACACGGGCAAGGTCAGCGACGAGGCGACGTCTCTCGCAGGGTTCGAGGCGTCCGCCCGTGCGGTGCGTCCAGTCGACGGTTCCCACGGTCATAGCGGCGTTCATGTCGTTCTCCTTGCTCACGGTTGGTCGTCTCCGACTGTGGCGCACGAGCGCCGGGCTCGCCCCGGTCAAGTGACCGGGTTCCTGACCACCATGCGGCTGTGCAGGCCGGGCACGTGCGAGGCGCCCCCAACGCCGTGGCGGCAGCCCAGCCTGTCCCGGCTGCCGTTGGCCTACCCGATCAATCCCGGCCATGTGACCGGGGCGAGCAAATCTCGTCACCGCGACAGTTGTTCCGCGGCCGCCGCACCGGGCGGCCAGGAATGGGGAACATCATGACTACCGCAACCCGCACATCAACATCCGTCCCGACCAGCGTGCCGGCCACGCCGACTGGCTCGGTCGGCCGCATCATCGCCGCCTCCTTGGCCATCGGAGCTGTGGGCGCGGCAGCCCTGACGTTCGCTTTTCTGCCGAACGCGTCCGAGGCTCGCATCGTCGGCGGCGCGATCGTCGCGTTCGCTGCCGGCTGGGCGATGCTCGCCTGGCTCACCACCCGCAGGACGACGTGCCCGCAGCGGTGGGCGTACGTCCCCGCCACCGTCCTGGCCACGTCGGGCGTGGCGCTGCTGGTGGTCAACCCGGGTGAGCCGGCCATGACCCGCCTTGCTTGGGTGTGGGCGCCGGCTTTGGTGGCTCTGGCTGTGTGGGCCCAGCGGCGCACCCGCCAGAACGTCCCTGGACGAGGCCGCCTGCTCATCTACCCTGTCACGCTCGTGATGCTGTTGGCCGGGCTCGGCGGCCTGTACCAAGTCACGTCCAAGGCGCCCGACGTCACCGCCGGCGCCATGCCGGGCAGGCTTGTCGACGTCGGCGGGTACCGCCTGCACCTGGCCTGCACCGGCACTGGCGCACCCACCGTGGTCCTGCTCAACGGCCTTGGTGAGACGTCGCCGCTGTGGGCACGCATCAATCCGTCCATCGCCGCGACGACCCGCGTCTGCGCGTATGACCGCGCAGGACAGGGCTGGAGCGACGACTCACCCAACCCGGCCGATGCCATCAACGCTGCCACCGACCTGCACCGCCTGCTGACCGCCGCCGGGGAGCCCGGCCCGTTCGTGCTGGCCGGTCACTCCAGTGGCGGCGTGCACGCCCTCATGCACACGCACCTGTACCCCCACGACGTGGCCGGAGTGGTCCTTCTCGACAGCGCCAGCCCGCACCAGGCAGACCTGGTGAAGCCGTTCAACGGTGAATACCAGCTCATGCGGCGCGTCCTGGCGCCTGCGCCCACCTTGTTCCGGTTCGGCGTCGGTCACCTCATCGGCGCGTTGAGCACCCCGATGCTGCCCGGTGCGGCCGGTGAGCAGGTGTCCGTGTTCGCGAACAGTCCTCGTGGCATGGCGAACATGCGGGCCGAGCAGGCCGCACTGCCTGACACGTTCGGTCAGGCTCAGGCGCTCACCACGCTCGGCACCACCCCGCTGGTCGTGCTCACCGCGAAGGACAACGTCGACCACAAGCCGGGATGGGGCACCGCTCAAGACCAGCTCGCGACCCTGTCGACGAATACCCGGCACACGGTCGCCGACCTCAACCACATGGCGTTCCTGACGGACCCGGCAGGTTCGGCCCTGTCCATCACCGCCATCACCGACGTTGTCACTGCAGTCCGCACCCACACCCCGGTGCGCACCCCGTAGCACCACCGCCCGAGCACCTTCGGACTACCGAACCCCCGGTCACCTCATCCCCTTCCAGGTGACCGCCAAGGCCGCCGCCATCCCCTGCACGGCAGCGACCGGCCTGGGAGCGGCCCGCACCACTGCCGGGCCGCTCCGACGCCCCAACCGGTTGCGGAGTCCGCGCTGGGTGCTGCTGCACCCGCGGGTCGAGCTGCTTGGCGACGGCGGGAATCCGCGGCTTTGAAACGGGCCGGTGGCACGATAACCTGCCGGGCCCGCAGCACGCCCGTGGACGTGGTCACAACGAAGGCGCCGTCCTCGCGGTGCATCCGCAGCACAAGCGAGTTCAGCCGCACAGGAACTTGAGATCCGGTTTCCCGGCCATTTCGCCGGGGTGAGCCCTCAGCGCCAGCGCGATGGTGGGCGTAGGCCACACCCCACCTCGCCGAAGGAAGCCATTGTGTCCACCACCATCCAGACCAGGCCCACCGCGACCCATCAACGTGAGGGCGTCAAAGACTCGGGCGTCAGCGCACGCCGCCGCCGCTGGGCTGCGCTCGGGCTGCTGGTGTCCGCCCAGTTCGTCGTCATGCTCGACACCTCCGTCGTCAACGTTGCACTGCCCTCCATCCAGGCCGACCTGCGCCTCAGCCCCACCGCCGTCACTTGGGTCATCAACGCGTACGTCCTGGCCTTCGGCGGCCTGCTGCTCCTGTCCGGTCGTGTCGCAGACCTGTTCGGGCGCCGCCGCATGTTCGTCGCAGGCTCCACCCTGTTCATGGTCGGCACCCTGCTGGCAGCGTTTGCAGTCAACCAAGGGCTCATGGTCACCGGCCGCATCGTCCAAGGGGTCGGCGCAGCAGCACTCAGCCCGGCCGCGATGTCGCTGCTCCTGCTCACCTTTCCGGGTGAAAAGCGGGCCAAGGCCATGAGCATCTGGGGCGCTGCCTCAACGCTCGGAGGAGCAACCGGTGTCATGGCTGGCGGGCTGCTGGTCGGCTCCTTGGGCTGGTCATCGGTCTTCTTCGTCACCGTGCCCGTCTCCGTCGCCGCGGTCATCATGGCCCCGACCGTCCTTGATGAGGCGGCGCGTGGTGCGCGACGTCGCTTCGACGGGCTCGGGGCAGCAACCATCACCGGTGCAGTCATCGCCTTGGTCAACGGCGCCCTCGGCGGCGCCGACCACGGCTGGACGTCCCTTCCGGTTGTCGCGAGCCTGGCCGGCTCCGCCGTTCTCATCGCGCTCTTCGTGAACGTCGAGCGCCGCACCACCGACCCGCTCGTGCCACTCGAACTGTTCAGCAACCGGACCCTGTCCACCTGCGTCGCCCTCGCGGTCCTCGGCGGAGCCGCCCGTGCGTCCACGTTCGTGCTCGTCGCCCTCTACCTGCAGCAGGCACTGGCCATGGCTCCGCAGCAAGCCGGGCTCGCAATGGTGCCGACATCACTGACCGGGTTCGCCGTCTCCCTCGCACTTCTGCCGCGAACGCTGCGCACCCTCGGCCCGCAGCGCACCCTCGTCATCGGACTCGTCGTCCTCGCCGCCGGCCACCTGTGGCTGGCAAACGCGCCGCTCGGCGCCGGCTACCTGGTGGCCGTCCTGCCCGGTCTCCTGCTCGTCGCCCTCGGCGTCGCGCTCAGCTTCACACCCACCACCATGGTCATCGCCGCGGCCGCGCCTGCGTCGCACACCGGGCTCGCGTCCGGGCTCGCCGGGTCAGCGACCCAGGTAGGCGCGGCACTTGGCACCGCCATGTTCACCGCGATCGGCCTGTCCGTGGCAGAGGCGGGCACCGGGACGCTAGGGGCAACCGGGTTCTCCGCAGCGTTCACCGCAGCTGCAGTAGTCGCACTGGCAACCGCTGTATTCGGGTTGACGATCACCCGCACCCAGCGATGAACTGCCCACGCCCACCTGCTCACGCGAGCCGGAGTGCCAGAGCATCGGGCCAGCGAGTGTCCCGCCCAGTAACAACCATCTCTGACGAGTTGCCACATCTCCATACCCAGGGCCGCGTGACGGCGTCCCCTGAAGCCGACTTTGATCAAGGACTTGGAGTTAACGCTTTACCGATAGGAGGGAGATCCTCACATGCTGGGACGCTGACCTCCTCGCAAGTGACGTTATGTCGTGTGGATGCTTCGTGTTGAGCCGGCCGGGCAGCTGGAAGTGCATCTGGCGGGCAGCCTTCGGCCTACCTCAGCGGTGACGGGCGTAGCGGTCTCGATACCCGGGCCTAGCTTCAGGAATCACAGGGCGGCTCAAATGTTGCGCGTCGGGTTCATGCTGCGTTGCTGTGCTTTCGGTACCGCGAAACGGTACGCGTGCTGGTCGAGAGAATGGCGGCGATGGTCGGTATGGATCGACCACGGTCGGACAGTCGCCGGACCACTTCGACTTGCTCGGCGTGGGTGAGTCGGACCTCGACGTCGCCGCTCATCGCCCGTTCGATGGCGATTTCGTCGAAACCGTCGTTCCGAGAGCTGAATACGCATGCAGTCGGACCTGGATCCGGATCGTCGTCTATGTCGTCCCAGGCAAGCGGTGGAAGCCAGTGGTGCTTTGCCGCGTGTGCTCGAGCTGCGGCGCTTGCTCTGCGCTGAGCGGCGAGTAGGTGTGGGGGCTCGGCGTCCCAAAGCCTCTCGTACATCTCCTGGACGAGATGACGTGTCCGAGCAGTGACTGAGCGACTGGCCATGCTGCGGCGGAGGTTGGCCGGTGATCGGCCCAATTCGTCGGCCAGCAATTCTTGGGCCCAGCCGATCGCGACGAGGGCTTGCAGTCGGCGGCGGGTTCCGGTGGCGTCGACGCGGCTGTTCGCAGCGCGGCTGCTGTCATCGACAGGCACGGCGAGGATGCGCTCGGCGGTCTCGTGGCGGATCTTCCGAAACGGTGGCTTGCCGTTGCTGGAGGGGTAGATCAGGCCGCGCAGGTGGCTGGGGGACAGCCCGGTGAGCTTTGCGATCTGATCGACGCCGATCCCCGCTGCGCGGAGGGATGCGATGTGGGCACGCGACGGTGAGGCGTCGATGTAGGGCTTCCATCGGCCATAGGCGCGTTCCCGGTGCAGCCGGTTGCTGACCGCGGTATTGGCGGCGGTGCAGCTCGGACAGCGACATTGGTCACGCACGTACGCAGTGCGGGTGCCGTGCAGGTGCCTGGCTCTAGGGTGTTGACAGTTGCGCTTCGGGGCGCACCTCGCCCGATCAGCCCGTCGCTGGGCGAGTTCGGTGCGGCGCAGCTGCTTGGCGCAGGAGTGTCGGGGGTGGTGGTGCTCGGCCATCGCCTCGCTGATGTAGGTGGCGTTGAAGCCGCAGCGAGGGCAGGAGCGAGTGTTGCTCATGTCCCGCTCGCCTCCCCTCCTGGTCACCCGTTTACTCGCACCTTCGAGCGCACTGTACTTTTCGTACAGTGCACCGTTTGGATGCCTTGCAAAGCTGTGGACAGTCAGCCGACGGTCGTGGCCATGGCCCAATCGAGGGCTTACTTTTAGTGATCGCGTGCAGCCGCAGATTTCCAGCACGATGGAATGGCCAGGACGGCCTGACGTGGCTAGCCCTTGGGGGTGACTCTTAGGGCCCCTCCGGTTGGAGCCGCTCGTCCACCGGAGACGGATCCGGAGCCGGCTGGGCCACGCTGGGGCCACACCGCAACCGCAAGAGACCGTTGCCAGCCGTGTCAACCAACATCGGAGGTCCCGGAAACCGACGGGTCCAACGCCACTAAGAGCAACCAACGCTCCCGGGAAAGCATTCACACGGCAGGGGTCACTGGTTCGATCCCAGTATCGCCCACCATCCTCAAGGCCCCGGATTCCGGGGCCTTCAGTTATTTTGAGACTCTCGTCGACTGATCGAAGTCGGCCTGTGGGCATCACTTTGGGTATCAGTGACGTCCGGTTGGAATTCCGCATTGACTGGATTACGCCGCGTCACCAAACACCAGGTCTGAGCTGAATGGCCCATGCCGCATTCAGCGTCATTGACGAGCGCTGACTAGGCTTCCCGGCGTGATAACAGGTGAGCTGAAGAACAAGGTCGACCGCGTCTGGGACGCATTCTGGTCCGGCGGCATCGCCAACCCGCTGGAGGTTATCGAGCAGATCACCTACCTGCTGTTCCTGCGCCGCCTTGACGAGCTGCAGACCCTTGCCGAGAACAAGGCCAACCGCACTGGCCGGCCCCTGGACCGCGTCATCTTCGATGGCGGCACCACTGACCCTCGCCGGTGGCAGAGCTTCAAGCAGGCCGACCCCGCCTCGATGTTCAGCACCGTCTCGGAGCAGGTCTTTCCTTTCCTCCGCGCTCTGGGAGGCGAGGACTCCACGTACTCCAATCACATGAAGGATGCCCGGTTCACCATCCCGACGTCGGCGCTGCTGTCCCGCGTCGTGGACATGCTCGACGACATCCCGATGACCGACCGGGACACCAACGGCGACCTGTACGAGTACATGCTGGGCAAGATCGCCAGCGCGGGGCAGAACGGTCAGTTCCGCACCCCACGGCACATCATCAGCTTGATGGTCGAGATGATGGAGCCGAAGGCCAAGGACGACATCTGCGACCCGGCCTGCGGCACCGCCGGCTTTCTGGTGGCGGCAAGTGAGCACCTGCGCCGCGAACACCCGAACTTGCTGCTGAACGCCGAGTCGAGCCGGCACTTCAACCACAGCATGTTTCACGGCTACGACTTCGACAGCACCATGCTGCGCATCGGCAGCATGAACATGCTGCTGCACGGCATCGAGGCGCCAGACATCCGCTATCGCGACTCGCTGTCCGACGGCGCAAGCGACGAGGCCGACTTGTACTCGCTGATCCTTGCCAACCCACCTTTCGCCGGTTCGCTGGATTACGAGTCCACTGCTAAGGATCTGCAACAGGTGGTCAAGACCAAGAAGACCGAACTGCTGTTCCTCGCATTGTTCCTGCGGCTGCTGCAGACCGGCGGACGGGCCGCGGTTATCGTTCCGGATGGGGTGCTGTTCGGCTCGTCGAAGGCGCACAAGGAGCTACGGCGCACGCTGGTCGAGGACCACAAACTCGATGGTGTGGTCAAGCTGCCGAGCGGAGTTTTTAAGCCCTACGCGGGCGTGTCGACCGCGATCCTGCTGTTTACCAAGACCGGTGTCGGCGGCACTGATCACGTCTGGTTTTACGAGGTGACGGCGGACGGCTGGTCACTGGACGACAAGCGCACACCGCTGCTTGCCGAGGACAAGCTCGGCCCACGACCGGCGGCTGGGCTATCAGAGGACGAGCACGCGAAGAACAACCTGCCGGATGCGCTTGCTCGCTGGCGCTCACGCGATGCGGAGGAGCGTTCCCGTGGGCGAACTGAGCAATCGTTCTGCGTTGCAAAGGATGATATCGCAGCGGAGGAGTACGACCTGTCGTTGAACCGCTACAAGGAGGTGGTGCACGACAAGGCAGAGCACCGGCCGCCACTGGAGATAATCGCCGATTTGGAGCGAATTGAAGGTGAGATCCTGCAAGGTCTGTCTGATCTGAAAGCTATGCTCTAATGTCTTGGCCAACAGTAACGCTCGCCGATCTCTGCGAGTTCAAATACGGCAAAGCACTTCCGGCGGCGAACAGGACGCCAGGCAGTGTTCCTGTCTATGGTTCTAATGGCCAAGTTGGCAACCATGATACGTCAATAACACATGGACCAGCGGTGATCGTCGGACGTAAGGGATCGGTCGGCGAGGTCCACTATTCGCCGAATCCTTGTTGGCCGATCGACACGACGTACTTCGTAGACCAGACGGCGACTACTGCCGATCTTCGCTGGCTCGCGTACAGGCTTCAAGGCCTCGGCCTAACGCGGATGAACAAGGCTGCTGCCGTTCCAGGCTTAAACCGCGCCGACGCATACCGCCTTAGCTTGCTTTTGCCGCCGATCGAGGAGCAGCGAAGGATCGCGGACATCCTGGACCGCGCCGAAACTCTGCGCGTCAAGCGCCACCAAGCACTCGCCCACCTCAACGACCTCACTCGGTCGATTTTCCTTGAGATGTTCGGCGAACGGGCTTACAAATGGACCACCTTCAAGGTCGTTGATCTCGTCGACACAGACGCTGGCGGAATGAGGACTGGTCCATTTGGCAGCCAGTTGTTGCACAGCGAATTCGTAAATGAGGGCATTGCTGTGCTTGGTATCGACAATGCGGTGACAAACCGTTTCACCTGGTCCGAGCGGCGATACATCAGTCCTCAAAAGTATGCGCAACTCGCTCGATACACTGTCAACCCAGGGGATGTTCTAATCACGATCATGGGTACGTGTGGGCGGGCAGCAGTTGTGCCCGGAGACGTACCAGTTGCTATCAACACAAAGCATTTGTGCTGCATCAGCCTTGATCGAACGCGCTGCCTCCCCGAGTACCTGCATGCTTACTTCCTTCAACACCCTGCCGCACGTGACTATTTGACTAGAACCGCCAAGGGCGCGATCATGTCAGGGCTTAACATGGGAATCATCAAGGCAATGCCGGTTTCAATCCCACCCCTTGAGGTCCAGATCGAGTTCGTGATGAGGCTTCGCGCCGCAGAAGGCACCGGAGAAAGGTGTAAGGCGCAGCTTGCCGGATTAGACGGGCTGTTCACGTCGCTTCAGCAACGAGCGTTTGCGGGGACGTTGTGAGCGCGCCGGTGGAGCTGCCGACCTGGGAGGGGTTCCTGGCACCCGTCTTGCAGGTGGCCTCGGACGGCCGGGTGCGAACGCGACGCGAGATGTACGCCGATGTCGCCGACCACATGCGCCTGACCGAAGCTCAACGGGCGGAGACCCTCAAGTCCGGGCAGGGCAAGGCCGACAATCGGATTGGCTGGGCGATGTCATTTCTCGTCCGAGCCGAGGCCCTGACCCGTCCGCGTCGCGGATCTTCTGTGATTACCGATGCTGGCCGCACGCTGCTGGCGGCGCATCCGAACGGCATCACCGAGAAAGACCTGCAGGCTATCCCTGCGTTTCGCGATTACGTTCCAATCGAGCGATCCGGCTCGACACGCGCATCCATAGCTTCCGAACCTGTCGAGACCGTGCTCGACCCGGTGGAGCAGATCGAGCAGGGCATCCAGCGCATCAACGCCGACGTTAGCGCGCAGCTGCTCAAGCGACTGCGAGAACAGGATCCCGCCTTCCTGGAGCAATCCGTGCTGGACGTGCTCGTCGCGATGGGTTACACGGCGGCACCGACGGGCAGGCTCGCCGCATCGGCGGCACAGGCGACGGTGGAGTCGACGGCGTCATTGATCAAGACAAGCTTGGACTGCAGCGTATTTACGTGCAGGCCAAGCGTTATGGCGCTGACAATACGGTTGGCCGTGAGGCGATCCAGGCATTCGTCGGTGCGCTGCACGGACGCAACGTGACCCAGGGCATCTTCATCACCACCAGCCGGTTTTCGCCGGGCGCAGTGGATTACGCCAGAAACATCGGCACCAGAGTCGTGCTCATCGACGGAGCCCGACTGGCCGAGCTGATGATTTCCTACGGCATAGGAGTGCAGCAGCGCGAGACCTACCGAGTAGTCGATATCGATGAGGACTACTTCGAATAACTGGCTGCCCGGCGTGCAGACTGGGATGATCTACGTCGGCCCGAAGGAAGGAGCGCGGTGAGCAACTTCGCGTTCCTGCGTGCCGAGTGGCCGGAGCTGTTCGGCGAAGCGGTCCGGGCCGAACGCAACGGCTACTCCGACCCTCGCGCGGCCTGCTTCTACGCCCGCCGCGCGTTGGAGTTGACGGTTAGCTGGCTCTACGAGGCCGACCGCACGCTGCAGCAGCCATACCGCGACGATCTCTCCGCGCGGTTGTTCGAGCCGACATTTCGAACACTGGTCGGCAATGACATCCAGACCAAGGCGGACCTGATCCGCCGACAAGGCAACGCAGCGGTGCACAGGAGCCGGCCGGTGTCGCCGAATGATTCGCTGCCGGTGTTGGGACAGCTGTTCCAACTGCTCTACTGGCTGGCTCGCAATTACACCCGCGATCCGGCGAATGTCCCGTCCGCCGCCCTGCAGTTCGACCCAGAGCTGGTTCCCCGGCCACTGTCACCGCAGGCCAGGATGCAGCGGCAGGCCGAACTGGCCGAGCGGGAGCGAGAGTATGCCGAGGCGGACCGCCGGTTGGCCGAGGAGCGGGAGGCGAACGCAGCGCTGCAGGCCGAGCTCGCCGAGCTACGCAAGCAGGTCGCCGCTGCGAAAGCGGTCAACGAGGCCCAGCCGGACAAGCACGACTACGACGAGGCGACCACCCGCGACCTGTTCATCGACGTCCTGCTGAAAGAAGCCGGCTGGGCACTGGACCACCCGGAAGCCCGTGAATACCCGGTGACCGGCATGCCCAACGCCGAGGGCACCGGATTCGTCGACTACGTGCTCTGGGGTGAGGACGGCAAGCCGCTCGGCGTGGTCGAGGCCAAGCGCACCCGCCGCGACGCCAAGGCCGGCGAGCAGCAGGCCAAGCTCTACGCCGACTGCCTGGAGCAGCGGTTCGGCCAGCGACCGGTGATCTTCTACACCAACGGCTACCAGCATTGGATCTGGGACGACACCGACTACCCGCCACGGCCGGTCGAAGGCTTTTACACCCGAGACGAACTGGCGCTGCTGGTACAGCGGCGCACCACCCGCAAGGCGCTGGCCGACCTGCCCATCAATGAGGGAATCGTCGAACGGCACTACCAGCAGCGCGCGATCCGCCGAATCGGCGAGACGTTCGAGGGCAAGAGACAACGGCAGGCGCTGGTCGTGATGGCCACCGGTGCAGGCAAGACGCGTACCGTCATCGCGTTGACCGACCTGCTGATGCGGGCCAACTGGGCCAAGCGAGTGCTGTTCCTTGCTGATCGAGTGGCGTTGGTCAGCCAGGCCGTCAACGCGTTCAAGGCTCACCTGCCCGAAGCGACGACCGTCAACCTGGTCACCGACAAGACCGCCGACGGCCGCGTCTACGTGTCGACCTACCCGACCATGATGGGGCTGATCAATTCCGGTGCCGGCGACTTGCGCAAGTTCGGACCCGGCTTCTTCGACCTGATCGTCATCGACGAGGCTCACCGGTCGGTCTATCAGAAGTACCGTGCGATCTTCTCGTGGTTTGACTCACTGCTGGTCGGGTTGACCGCGACGCCGAAGGACGAGATCGACCGCAACACCTACCGGCTGTTCCATCTGGAGGACGGCGTTCCCACCGACTTCTACGACCTGCCGCAAGCCGTCGATGAGGGATACCTGGTGCCGCCCAGGGCGGTGTCGGTGCCGTTGAAGTTCCCTCGCGAGGGCATCCGGTATGACGAGTTGTCCGAGGAGGAGAAGGACGACTGGGATTCTCGTGAGTGGGACGAGGACGGCGACGTGCCGGACCTGGTTGCCTCCGACGCCGTCAACAAGTGGCTGTTCAATGCCGACACCGTCGACAAGATGCTCGAGACGCTGATGCTCAGGGGTCACAAAGTCGCCGGTGGCGATCGGCTCGGCAAGACGATCATCTTCGCCCGTAATCAGGACCATGCTGATGTCATCCGCGCACGCTTCGACGCCAACTACCCCGAGCACGCCGGCTCGTTCGCGCGGGTCATCACCTACCGGACGGAGTACGCGCAAAGCCTGATCGACGACTTCGCTGTCAGGGACAAGGCACCGCATATCGCTATCTCGGTCGACCTGCTCGACACCGGCATTGACATCCCCGAGGTCGTCAATCTGGTCTTCTTCAAGCCGGTCCGTTCCAAGTCGAAGTTCTGGCAGATGCTCGGCCGCGGCACCCGGCTGTGCCCGGACCTGTTTGGACCCGGTCAGAACAAGCAGGACTTCTTCCTCTTCGACTTCTGCGGCAACCTCGAATTCTTCAACACCGATCCCGCGACGGCAGAGGGCCGGGTCGCCGCGTCGCTGGCAGAGCGGTTGTTCGCCGCCCGGCTGGCGTTACTCGCCGGCCTCGACACCGAACTACCCGATGACACTGACGAGGCCGAGCCGGACGGCACCCGTAGCGATCACGGCCTGCGGGCGGACATCGCCCATACCCTGCACGACATCGTCGCTGGCATGAACGTGCACAACTTTGTGGTGCGCCCGCACCGACGCTGGGTCGAGCTGTACAGCGACGGCAGCCGATGGCACCGCCTCTCCGCCGATGACGCCCGTGAGATCGCCGAACACCTCGCCGGACTGCCCAGCAACGTGCGCGATGACGACGAGACGGCCAAACGCTTCGACCTGCTCATCCTGCGGCTTCAGTTGTGCGTGCTCGCGGCCGAGCCCGGTTTCGATAGGCTGCGCGACCAGGTCCGCGACATTGCATCGGCGCTGCTGGAAGTGGTCAACATTCCGGCCGTCGCCGCTCAACAACAGCTTCTGGACGAGGTCGCCGGCGAGGAGTGGTGGGTCGATGTCACGCTACCCATGCTGGAACTGCTGCGTCGCCGGGTCCGCACCCTCGTTCGCCTGGTGCCGAAGGCACGCCGGTTCATCGTCTACACCGACTTCGAGGATCAGCTCGGCGACGCCACCGAGATGACCCTGGCCGGGTTACCGGTCGGAACCGATGTGCAGCGCTTCGAGGCGAAGGTGCGCGTATACCTGGCCACGCACGCCGATCACGTCGCGTTACAGAAGCTGCGGCGCAACCGCCCCCTCACCGCCGCCGACCTCGCCGAGCTGCAGCGCATGCTCACTGAATCCGGTGCCGGCGATCCAGCCGAACTCGACCGCGCTGCCGAGCAGGCGAAAGGGCTTGGTCTGTTCATCCGCAGCCTTGTCGGCCTTGACCGTGAGGCAGCGGCCGACGCTCTTTCCGGATTCATCGCCGGACGCACCCTGACCGCGAACCAGCTCGACTTCGTCAACCTGATCATCACCTACCTGACCGAGCACGGTGTCATGGACGTCGGCCGGCTCTACGAAGCGCCGTTCACCGACCACGCTCCAGCCGGTCCTGAGGCGTTGTTCAGCGGCTCTGACATCGACGCCCTCGTCGAACTCCTCGATCAGGTCCGCGCGACCGCGTCACCGGACGTGGCTTGAGCTGACAGCGCTCAACGGACGGCAGGCCCCGAAGGGGACTGCTGCCGGCGACGGTTCTCAGTCCCGCTCGCCTGAGCGGTCGATGGCAGCCTGCAGGCGGTGGGCCAGGGCAGCGCCGCGGTCATCGGCGGCGGCGTGCCGGTTGAGCCGGGTACGAGCCCGGTCGGTCGCAGCCGCGCGTCGGTCGATAGCGGCGGCCGCCAGATGCTGGGCGACGTGGTGGAGGTCGTCCCGGATGGCATGGCGTTCGATGCTGGCAGCGATCAGTGGCCCGGTTTGGGCCTCGCTGCGGGCCTCCGCTTCGATCAGCGAGTGGCGGGACGCTTCGGTGCCGGCCGCTACGTGCTCGGCCCGGGCTGCTTCGACGACTGCGAGGGCCGCTGCCCAGAGCTTGCCGTCCTGGCGGTCGGCGTCGTTCAACCGCTGGTGCGCCGCCGTCGTCCAGCCGGCCGCTTCCCGTTCGCGGCCGGTCGCGGCCTCGTCGCGCCGCGCGGCGCTCGCGTCGTGCTCCTCTGCGGCCTGATCGCGCAGGCGGGCGGCCTCGTCGGCACGGTCGGCTTCCCGGTCGCGGTCGGCAGCCGAGATCCACCAGGCTGGACGAGTGCGGCGGTGAGGCCAGTTGTTGGCGGCTGCTTCGTCCATCCAGGCACTCCTAGCGGATACGCGAGAGTGCGGGGGGGGGCACCCTTGATCGGCCTGGCTTAGCCGACCGTTGATCTCCCGTCCCACCCTACAGAAGAAGTGGGGTGCCAGCGCCGTTTGCGGCCTCGGCCCGCCTGGTGCGAGGGCATGGAGCAGGAAGCGTGGCTGGTTTCCAGCCAAGCAGGGCACTCAGCGGACGGCGGGTTGCGGCTCCGGCGCGCTGCTCACGACCTTGCTGGAATCAGGCTCATTCCGCCGGCTCTTGCCGAAGCGCAGGTAGAGCGAGGGCACCACGAACAGGTTGAGCAGCGTCGAGGAAATCAGCCCGCCGATGATCACCACCGCCATCGGATGCTCGATCTCGTGCCCGGGGATCTCTCCCAGCACCACCAGCGGCACCAGCGCGAGCCCGGTCGCCAGCGAGGTCATCAGGATCGGCGCCAGCCGTTCCCGGGCGCCGCGCAGCACCAGGTCAGGGCCGAAGGTCTCGCCTTCGTACTTCTCCAGGTGCTGGCAGTGGTTGATCAGCAGGATGCCGTTGCGGGCGGCGATGCCCAGGATGGTCAGGAACCCGACCAGCGAGCCGAGTGAGATCACGCCGCCGCTGAGATAGGCGGCGATCACGCCGCCGACCAGGGCCATCGGCAGCATGAGCATGCTCAGGGTCGCCAGCCGGAAGGAGCCGAACGCCGCCTGCAGGAGCGCGAAGATCACCACCACGGTCAACCCGCTGTAGATCAGCAGCCGCTGTTGGGCCGACTCGCGCTCGGCGTACTCACCGAGCAGTTCGGCGTTGTACCCCTGCGGGTAGGACACCTGCTGCAGCGCGCGCTCCAGGTCTCCGACGACCGCGCCCAGGTCACGGCCGCTGACGTTGGCGCCGATGTCGATCCGGCGGGATCCGTCCTCGCGACTGATGATGTTCGGCGTCGGCGCGGCCCGCACGTCGGCCACCTCGCCGAGGCGCACATGGCCGCCATCAGGCGTGTCGAGCAGCAGGTCGCGCACGCTGTCGGGGTTGTTCCGGGTCGCGGGCGTGCTCCACACCCGCACGTCGAACGCCTTGCCCTGCCGGAACACGTCGTTGACCTCTTCACCGGCTATCAGCGTGGCGGCGGCGCGGCGGACGTCGCCTGGCTTGATTCCGTACCGCTCGGCCTTGGCCAGGTCGACCTTCACCTCGAGTTGCGGAATCTCGGACTGCAACTCCACATGCTCTTCGATGGTGCCGTCGATGCCGGCCAGGACCTCGCGGATCTCCTCGGCCTTGGTCCGCATCTCCTCGAGGTCGGTTCCGTACAGGCGGATCACGATGGCCTCACCGGCGCCGGACAGCACCTCTCGGATGCGCTCCTTCAGATACGTCTGCACGTCCCGTCGCAACCCCGGGTACCCGGCGACGACCTCATTGACCTCGGCCAGGGCAGTGTCGTAATCGGCCTTCGGGTCGATGCTGATCCAGTTCTCGCCGAAGTTGATGCCCACCACCTCATCGGCGTTGTCGGCCTGGCCGATGTGGGAGCCGAAGTTGCGCACGCCCGGAACGGCCAGCAGCTCCTTGCTCGCCTGGTTGGAGATGCGGACCATCTCAGGATGCGAGGTGCCCGGCTGGGTCACCCAGTGCATGAGGAAGTCGCGTTCCTTGAAGGAAGGCAGCATCGACTGGCCGAGCATGGGCACCAGCAGCACCCCGAGGATCACGACCATGCCGAACGCCCCGTAGGCCCGGCGCGGCCGGCGGATGATCCGCGACAGCACCGCGGTGTAGCCCCGCTGGAGCACCCGGACCAGCGGCGGCTCCTTGTTGGTGAGCGGCGCCTTGCGCAGCAGGATCAGAGCGAGCGCCGGGGTGATCGTCAACGCCACGATCATCGAGACCGCCACCGCGATGGTGTAGGACGCCGCGAGCGGCCGGAAGAACGAACCGGTCAGGCCCTCGAGGAAGAACACCGGCACCGCGGCCGCGATGATGATGAGCGTCGCGTACACGATCGGGCTTCGCACTTCCAGCGACGCCTCCAGAATGATCGAGGCGGTGGAGCGGCCTTTCTTCTCCCGGGCGTTCTCCCGGAGCCGGCGCATGATGTTCTCGATGTCGATGATGGCGTCATCGACCACCACGCCGACCGAGATCACCAGGCCGGCGAGCACCATCGTGTTGATCGTCGAGCCGCGCCAGTAGAGCACCAGGCCGGCCGAGACGAGCGACAGCGGAATGGCGACCAGGCTGATCACCGCGGTGCGCCACGCGAACAGGAACATGATCAGCACCAGCACCACGAGCAGGCAGCCGAGCAGCAGAGCGTTGGACAGGTTGCTCAGCGCGGACTCGATGAACGTCGCCGGGCGGAAGATGGTCGTGTCGACCCGCACGCCCGGCAGGCCGGGCTGCAGCTCGGCCATGACCCTCTCAACGCCCTTGCTCACCTCGAGCGTGTTGCCCCAGGGCAGCTTCTCGACGATGAGCATCAGGCCGGGCTTGCCGTCGATGACGGCGTCACCGATCAGCGGCTGATGGTCGACCACCACGTCGGCCACGTCGGCGATGGTCAGCGATGCCTGGGCGTTCTCGCGCAGCGAGACCCGTCCGAGCTCGTCCGGGCGCACGATGGGCAGCACGTGCTCGATGCCGAGCCGCCGGTCGGGGGTGTCGATGAACCCGCCGGTGCCTACTACCGCTCCGTTGGCGTAGGCGAGCAGGCCGGCGTCCATCGAGTCGGCCGTGACCTGCATGAGCTCGTTCAGCGAGACCTTGTGCTTCTGCAGCAGCGCCGGATCCGCCTGCACCTGCAACTGCTCCTGGCGCATGCCCCAGATCGCCACGTTGGCGACACCGTGCACCCGCATCAGCTCGGTCCTGATCTTGTAACGCGCAAGCGTGGAAAGCTCGATCAGCGACAAGGTGTCCGACGAGATGCCGATCTTCATGACGCGGCTGGTCGCCGACAGCGGCTGGATCATCACCGGCGGGCGAGCCCAGGCCGGCAGGGTCGGGCTGACGGTCGCGACCCGTTCCTGCACCAGTTGACGGGCATTGAGCAGGTCAGTGCCCTGATCGAAGATCAGCTCGATGGAGGACAGCTGGGAGACCGACTTCGACCGCATGACGTCGAGCCCCTCCACCCCGTTGAGAACCTCCTCGAGGGGAACGGTCACCAACTGCTCGACCTCGGCGGCCGTCAGGCCCAGGCACGCGGTCTGCACCTCGACCCGCGGCGGGGAGAACTCGGGAAAGACGTCCACCGGGGCGTTCACCAGTTGCACGCTGCCCATCAGCAGCATGCCCAACCCGAGCGCCAGCGCGAGGAACCGGAAGCGGAGGCTGGACGAGACGATCCATCGCATCATGGTGATCCCTCCCGGCTCAGCTGAGGCCGGCTTCGGCGCCGAACAGTTCGGCCGACCCGTCGGTCACCACGCTGGCGCCGACGGGCGGTCCCGAAGCCAGCACCGCCAGGTCGCCGTCATAGTGGTCGACCACCACCGCCGACCGCGCGAAGACCCGCTGCCCGACGACCAGGTAGGTCACGGGCTTGCCGGTCTTGTCGAAGAGCAGCGCGGCGTAGGGAATCGCGATGCCGCTCGTCCCGCCCGCTTTCAGCGTGGCCTTGCGAACCTGGGCAGTCTTCACTCCCAGCCGCTCGACGGCGCGTTCGGTCAGCGTCAGCTTCGTGGGCTGGCCGGTGACTTTCTCGACCTTCACGGGCTTGGCGAATTTCATCTCGTCCTCGGCCGCCTGCTGGCAGCCGGCCACGCTCAAGCAGCTGAGTAGAACGACGGCAAGGCACGTCTCACGGCGCGACATGGGTCAATTTCGGGGTCAGGCCATTGCTGCTCTTACCGTGTGCCTCCCACGGCAGGGGTTCGGCTCCGTCCGGCACGGACGTGTCGGGCTGCCGGGTCGGGGCGTGGCGCAGGTAGAGCGGCGGAAGGAGGAACAGGATCACCAGGGTCGAGGTCACCAGCCCGCCGAGAATCACCGCGGCCATCGGCCTGATGAGCTCCTGGCCTGCGATGGCGCCCAGGAAGAGGAACGGGGCCACGGCCGCGGCTACCGCCAGCGCGGTGGTCACGATGGGTGCGAGCCGCTCGTGCAGCACGGCAGAAACCGCCGCCTCCTCAGGCCGGCCGTCCGCCGCGCGTTCGAGTTCTTCCCACTGCCGGATGAGCGCGAGGCCCTGCCTGGCAGCGATACCGGCAACCGTGAACAACGCCAGCAACGTGGTACGCGAGAGGGTGCCCTGATCCAGCCGGGCGACGGCGACCCCGCCGACCAGCGCGGCGAGCAGGACCACCGACATCAGGACCGCCAGCCGCCAGCTCGCGAACGCGGCCTGCAGCAGCAGGAAGATCAGCAACGCCGCCGCCAGGCCCAACAGGCCGAGCCGCAACCGCGCGTCCTGCCGGTCGGCGTAGTCGCCACGCAGTTCGGCGTGGTAGCTGACCGGCAGCTGCAACGTCGATAAGGTCGCGCGGACATCGTCGGTGACGGCGTTGACGTCCCGGCCGCGCACGTCGGCCACCACGTCGACGTAGCGGGACACCGAGTCGTGTCGCAGCACGTTCGGCGCCGGCGTCACCCGCACGTCGGCGACCTGCCGCAGCCGCACGTGCTTGCCGTCGGGGGTGTCGATGAGCAGGTTCTGCACGTCGCTCAGGTTCTCTCGGGTGGCCGGCGTGCCCACCACGATCACGTCGAAGACCTTCTGCTCCTCGAACAGGCTGCCGACCTGGATCCCGGCGATCAGGGTCGCGGCCGCGCGGCGCACGTCACCGGGCTTGAGTCCGTACTGCTGCGCCCGCGTGAGGTCGACCTCGATCTGCACGGTCTGCTCCACCGGCGCCATTCTGAGCTGAGGTTGGACCGTTCCCCTGATAGCGGTGAGCTTCTGGCGCACGTCCTCGCCCTGCTGGCGCAGTTCCTCCAGGTCCTCGCCGTACACGCGCACCACGATCGGCGGATCGTTGGTGGGACCGAGGTCGAGCATCCGCTGCTCCGGGTACCCGATCGCTTCGGCCTGCGGTCCGGCGCGGTCCTTGACCACGCGCTGCACGTCCTGGACCGCGCGGTCATAATTCGCGTCCGGCTTCAGGCTCACCCACAGCTCGCCGGAGTTGACTCCCACCACCTGATCCGAGGTGACCGCGCGTCCCACGTGCGCTCCGACGCTGCGGACGCCGTCAAGGGCACGCAGGTCACTGGTCAGCGCGGCGGCCTGCTGGCGCATGGCCGGAAGCGAGGTGCCCGGCGCGGCGTCCCATCGCACCAGCAGGTCACGGTCCTGCCGGGTGGGCATGGTCGAGCCGCCGCCGAGTCCCGGCAGGAAGGCGAGCCCGACGAGCAGCAAAACACCGATACCCGCGTAGGCAAGCACCGGTCGCCGCAGGAAGCGCGGCAGCGCCTTGCGGTGACCGGCCCTGAGCCAGCGCACGGCCGGGCGGTCGCGGTTCTCGGTCGGCTTCGCGCGCAGGAGGTAGATGGCCAGCGCCGGCGTGAGCGTCAGCGCGACGAGCAGCGACGCCAGGACCGCGAGCACGTAGGACATCACGAACGGGGAGAAGATCGAGTCGGTGACACCTTCGAGCAGTAGCAGCGGCAGGGCCGCGACGATGAGCACCAGGGTGGCGAACAGCAGCGGGCTTCGCAGCCGCGCGACGGAGGCGGCCACCGCATCGGCAGGGGATAGCCCGCCAGGGCCACTGTCGCGCTGCTGGAGGCCGCGCCTGACGTTGTCGGCCTCGGTGACGGCGTCATCGATTATCACGCCGAGGGCGACCACCAGCCCCGCCAGGATCATCGTGTTGAAGGTCGTCCCTCGCAGCTGGAGCACCGTCAGGGCCGCGGTCAACGACGCCAGCACCGTCAGCACGCTGATCAACGCGACCCGCCAGGACGAGGACAGCGCGCCGATCACGATGACCATGAGCAGCAGCCCGAGAAGTGCCGCGATGCCGAGGTTG
The DNA here is from genome assembly GCA_036389035.1 of Jatrophihabitans sp. Taxonomy (NCBI): domain Bacteria; kingdom Bacillati; phylum Actinomycetota; class Actinomycetes; order Jatrophihabitantales; family Jatrophihabitantaceae; genus Jatrophihabitans; species Jatrophihabitans sp. The sequence continues at coordinate 87,922 of DASVQQ010000034.1, read as the reverse complement.
TCCAGCGCGTTCTCAAGGAACGTCGCCGGGCGGTAGACCTGAGTGTCGATGACGATGCCCTGCAGCCCGGGGGCCAGGCTCCGCATGGCGTTCTCGACATCCCGGGTGACCGTCAGAGTGCTGGCGCCAGGGAACTTCTCGATCACCAGCAGCAACTGCGGATCGGCGCCGGACAGGGCGTCACCGATCAGTGGCTGGTGGTCCTCGGTCACCGAGACGACCTCGCCCAGCGTCGTGCCGGCGCCCCGCTGGCCTTCCAGGCTCACCCTCGACAGATCAGCCGGCGTGGTGATGGGAAGCACGTGCTGAATCCCCAGCCGCTGCTGGGGTGTGTCGATGAACCCGCCGGTTCCGGGGGTCGAGGCCTCGACGAAGCTCAAGGGTGACACCCACAACGAATTCGCCGTGGTCCTGATCACCTGGCTGAGAGTGACGCCGCGGTCAGACAGCCGCTGCGGGTCCACCTGGACCTGCAGTTGCCGCTCGCGCTGACCCCAGATGGCGACGTTGGCGACGCCCGGAACGCCCATCAACTTCGGCCTGATCTTCCAGCGGGCCAACACCGAAAGGTCAATGAGTGAAACGTCTTCCGAGGACAGACCGATCATCATGGCCCGGCCGGTGGAGGACAGCGGCTGGATCATGACGGGGGCCTTGGAGACGTTGGGAAGCGCTCTGGCCTCGGTGAGGCGCTCCTGCACCATCTGCCGGGCCCGCAACACGTCGGTGCCCTCTTCGAAGTACAGCTCTATCGAAGAAAGGCCCGGTACCGACATGGATCGGATCTCGTCGAGGAAAGCGACTCCGTTGAGGAGGTCGGCTTCCATGGGCGAGGTGATCAGCTGTTCGACCTCGACGGCGGACAGCCCCAGCGCCTCGGTCTGCACCTCGACGTAAGGCGCCTTGAACTCGGGCAGCACGTCTACCTGCGCATCGCGCAACTGGAAGAAGCCGAAGGACATGATGCTTGCTGCGAGAAGAACGACGACCAGCCGAAACGACATGCTTCGCCGAGCTAACCATGCGGACAAGGCGGCCCCCGCTCACCTTTAAGTCTTATCTCGGGTGCGTCCAGCGCTGTCGGCTCGGAAACCCGTGCTGGAAAGATGGCAGACCGTCAAGGTCCTGTCAATTGCCCTTCGGGCAACTTGATAATGGCGTTACACAGTCGCCGACGGCGCGCCCGAGCGGTGCCGTGAACGCCGTGGGCACAGGTGCGATCTGCCGCTGGACCAGGGCGCATTCACGCTGAGCACGGTTGGTGACCCTGGGTGACAAGCCGCAGACGCGGGCGGCAAAGCAGGGGTGGCCTGAGGCTTTCGCGATCCCCCCGTCTCGTTGCGGTGGGATGACCGACGCCACCAACTCCAAGGTCTAATTGCCTTCACCTGTTCACCGACTAAACGGTGAGAATCTAGCCAACCGTTTACAAGAAACACGATCGGGTTCACGATCAGGAGACTCAGAATTCGCGCTGACCTGGAAGGCAGCATGATGGATAGTGGCAAAAAGCCGGTTGACGCGGAATTACTTAAAGAAGTCCGCGTGGCTGTTGTTCTCAACGGTGGCGTCAGCCTCGCGGTCTGGATAGGTGGGGTGACCCACGAACTCAATCTGGTGCGGCTTGCCTCCCGAGGCGCCGTCTTCGACGGCCGGCCCGCCGACGAGGGTGAAAATGCCGTCGTCGGAGTGTGGAAGGAGATTCTTGACTTCGCCAAGCGGCGGGTCGAGATTGACATCATCGCCGGAACTTCGGCGGGCGGGTTGAACGGCGCCTTCCTCGCGGCAGCCATCGCTGGAGGGACGAGCCCACCTCACATGGGACAGAAATGGGCCCAGCTTGCCGATTTGGCGAGCCTGGCCGACCCACCCGAGGAGGGAGTCAAGTCACTGCTCAACGGGACATACTTCCAGGATCAGATCAGAAGCGTGCTGACCCAGATCAGAGAGTCACCGTCATCGAGCAGTCTTGAGGGCGATTGCACGCTGCTGATCACGGCAACCGCAGTGCGCGCGCCGTCGCGGCCTCGGCTTCTGGAAAGGAACAAGCAAGCATCCGTGGTCGACAGCAGACGGGTGTATCGGTTCGAGCATTGGCGGGCGGACCCCTCGGCGCAAAGCGACGAGACCGGCGACGGCGACCGGAAGGCCGGGGCGCCGGCACCCGCACGCGCCCCGGACGCCTTCGCTGACGTGGAGACGCTGACTCAGGCGGCGCGGGCCTCGGCGTCGTTCCCGGTCGCCTTCGAGCAGGTGAGGGAATCCGCAGAGCTGTACAAGCGCCGCACGCCGCTGTATCTCGCCGATGATCCCGGGGTTCAACGTTCGTTGCTGATGGATGGCGGGGTGCTGGACAACGCACCGTTCGAACCGCTGCTGGAGGCGCTGCTGGATCGCCCGGTGTCGACTCCGTTCGACCGCACGCTCCTCTATGTCACGCCGTCGGTAGAGACCGTGGTCATGCCCAGTACAGGTGACGCCTCGCAGACACCGGATATCGTTGGCGTGTTCGGCGCGCTGTTGGCAGCTGTTCGCGAGCCGGACCAGAGGCTGGACGACGATGCCCTCAGAGACGCCTTCCGTCTGATGGGGTATGCCGTTTCACAGCCGCACAGCGCGATCCAAGAGCTCCTCACCGGTAAGAATTCCAACCCAGCGGATTACCGCAATGCGGCCGCGAGCCTGTTCTCTTTCTATCAGCGGGGCCGCAATGAGGCTCTGGAGCGCCAGTTCGCTGAACTCGGCAGCCCAACCGGCCGGGTCTGGCGAATTCCGGATGCAGCGACAAACCCTCCACTACGCCCGGGCATTCCCCAAGACTTCGCGCAACCGGATGGCCACTGGACCTACGGCCTGCCCGTCGCCGATCGGGTGCTGCGATGGTGGGGGCGTGCCCTGGTTGCCGCTGCTGACGCCGAACCCGCGCATGCTCAGCGTCGATTCCACGACTCGATGCTCATAATCGGCCGCGCACAGCGAAGGATCACCGAGCTCAAGGACGAATATCACCGTTGCATGCAAGCCATCAGCCAACAGGCACTGATCGAGCCTGACCAGATCGCCGCGCTGCAAGGCTTCTACAACGATCGGACGGCCGTGATCCAGGAAACCGTTCACCAGGCTGCGAACGCGGTGGCCGCCTGCTTTTCCAAGGTGAGCGCAACAGAGTTGATCGCATTCTCCCTCGCGGTCGAGATCGTGAGCTCAGTGCATTCATGGGGCGCCTCACGTAATGACGTGCCTCGTTTCCGCTACGTCAACCTCACTCCTGCTGCCCAACCGATTGTCAAGGCTCTCAGAGAACTCGAGAAGCAAGCCTCTTGGCCCAAGAACAAGCTGCAGGGAGAGCGCCTGCAACACTTCGGAGCCTTCGCCTCGGAAAGTGGTCGCTGGTACGACTGGACGTGGGGACGGTTGGACGGAGCATCGGCCCTGTTCGACCAGATCGTGAGTGAACGGCTGGCTTCATCCGAGGAAGGTATCGCCGACAGATGCGAGGATCTGCGAAGGAAGCTGGCCGACGCCATCCTGGCCGCCGAGAAAACCATGACCAGCGACCTACGCGCCGAGACCGAGCGAGTCCTGAAATCCGGTCCCTACGACATCCTGGAAAGGATGCCCCAGCGCAATCAGACCATCCGGGTGTTGCGGCGCAACGCTCAAACGCTTGTGCGGAACTCTCGAATGAACTCGCTGTTGAAATTCACGGTCAACCGCCTGATCGGAATGGCCGTGTCCGTTGCCACCACGACGCTGACGGTCACCATCGCCCGGACCCGGCTCGAGAATGGGGTGCGCAGGCTCCTGACCTGGCCGGGACGGATCTTTCGGCGCAGCCGGCACTAGCCCGAGCGCTGGTGGCCTCGGGCTAGCGTGCCGGCTTGCTCGGAAAGGAAACGACAGCAGGACTCGAGGCGGGATCAGCTCAGCGACACCGGTAACTTCGCCAGCCCACGCATCAGGGCGCCCTTCTCCCATTCCAGCTCGTCTGCGTCGACCGCCAGCCGTAGATCAGGGAACCGGGTCAGCAGCTTGGTCAGCGAGACCTCGAGCTGGATCTTGGCCAGCGGCGCGCCGACGCAGTAGTGGGTGCCGTGCCCGAAGCTGAGGGTGGAGTGCGGACACCGGTTGATGTCCAACCGGTCGGCATCGGGGTACCTGCTGCTGTCACGATGGGCCGAATGCATCGACAGCGCAAGGATTTCCCCGGCCGGGATGGTCACCTCGCCGAGGGTGATCGCCTCCTTGGTGAACCGGAAGGTCCCCACCGCGACGCCGCTGTCGAAGCGCAGCAGCTCATCGACGGCCACCCGCATCAGCGACATGTCCGCGCGCAGCTTGGCCAGCTCATCCGGGTGGGTCAGCAGGCTGTGGATGGCGTTGGTGAGGCTGTGCATCGAGGTGACGTGGCCGGCCATCGTGAGCAGGAAGAACATCCCCACCAGCTCGTCGGAGGTGAGCCGGTCACCGACCTCCCGGCCCCGCACCAGGGCGCTCAGCATGTCATCGTCGGGAGTGACCCGCTTGGACTCGATGCTCGCCTTGGCGTACTCGATGATGTTGTTGGACGCGGCCTCGACCACCGCGGCGGGCTGACCGGCGCCGACCAGCTCGGCCGCCCAGCGATGGAACAGCGGCTTGTCCTGCGGCGGCACGCCGAGCACGTCGCAGATGGTGGTGATCGTCATCGGCTTGGTGAACTCGGCGACCAGGTCCACCACCGGCCGGCCGTCATCGAGGGCGTCGAGCAGCTCGTCGGCCGCCCGCTCGAGTCGTGGACGGGAATCCTCCATCCGCTTCGGGGTCAGCCCCTGGTTCACCAGCGAGCGCAGCCGGGTGTGCCGCGGCGGGTCGCTGTTGAGCATGTGCCGGGTCAGCTCGTCGTTGACGCCGATGCTGCCCGGCTCGTCCTCATCGGTCTCCATGCCCGAATGCCGGGCGAACAACTCGTTGGCCCGCAGGCCGTCCTTGCTCACCCGCGGGTCGGTCAGCAACTGGCGGACGTCGGCGTAACGAGTCACCAACCAGACCTTGGCGCCGTGCGGGAACACCACCGGGTGGGCGGGTCCTGCCGCGCGGAGCCGGGCAAGGATCTCGTACGGGTTCTGCATGAATTCCTTGGGAAGCTCCTCGATGGCCTGCGACGAATCCACGCTCATGCCACGTTCACCTTTCTTCTTTGCGCACGCCCCGAGTTGCGCATGCCAGTTGAATCTCCACTGCTGGAAAGGGGCTCATCATGGTGACTGCCTCCGTTGCACCGCTCACTGCACTAGCGGATACACCCGGGTGGCCTGTGAAACGGTTCGTCACACATTGTCTGGCTGTAGGTTGGCAGCATGGTTTCCGGCGTCCTGTTGCAGGTCGTGCTGGCCGGCCTGGCGCAGGGCGCCGTGCTGGGACTGGTGGCGCTCGGGTTCTCACTGGTCGCGGGAACGGCCCGAATACTGCCTTTCGCGCACGGGGACATCGCGGTCGGCGCGATCTTCATCGCTGTCCTGGCGGTTGTCGGGCAGACCCCCACCGCCGCGCGGCTGGGCGCGGCGCCCTCGATCGTGCTGGTGCTGCTGAGCTTGGCCGCCGGCGTGCTGCTCTCGGGTCTGGTGGCCGGCCTGGTGGTGCTGCCGCACCTGAGCGGTCCGGACGGCGCCCGCCGCCGGCTCAGCCCGTTGAGCTGGATCGCCGGCGGCCTGGCCGCGGGCCTGCTGCTGCGCGCGGTGCTCGGGTTCTTCCTTCCGCAGCAGGCCTATGCGCTTCCCGACCCGCTGCGCATCGACGCGCTGACTCCCGGTGGCCTGCTGCGGCTGCCGGGCGGCAGCACGGTCACGGTTCGCGCGGTGTGCGTGCTGGCCATCGGGTTGGCCGTGGGCCTGCTGGTCGAGGCGGTACTGGTCCGGTCGCGCTTCGGGATGTCGCTGCGGGCGGTGGCCGATGACCAGGTCGGCGCGGCGCTGTGCGGAGTGTCCGCCCGGCGGGTGGTGTTCGGAGCCTTTCTGGTGGCCGGGCTGCTGGCCGGGCTGGCCGGCGTGCTGGCCGCGCCCGGGCGCGCGCTGTCAGTCGATGACGGCGCCCTGCTCGGCTTGTACGCCGCGGCCGCGGCAGTGCTCGGGGGAGTCGGGTCCTTGCGCGGAGCCCTGGCCGCCGGGTTGGTGGTGGGAACCGTCCAGGCGCTGGCCGGCTACGCCTTCGGCACCGGCTTCTACGACCTGGCGCCGCTGGTCCTGCTGCTGGCGGTGCTGGTCCTGCGGCCTCCGGTGGGACGGGCCCAAGCGCTGTCACTGGCTCGAACGTCTCGTACGTCCTCAGCCGCCCGAGCGTCTTCGACAGCCGGCAGGTGAGCGTCCTCGGGCTGGCCCAGGCGCTGTGGCTGCTGGTCGCGGCACTGGGCCTGGCCCTGTCGGTGCGCTATGCCGGGGTGCCGATGCTCGGGCAGAGCGCGTTCGTGGCGGTGGGCGGTTACGGGGTGGCGCTGCTGGGCCCGGGCGGCGCCGGGCTGCCGCTGGGCGTGGCGGCCGGGCTGGCGGTGCTGCTGGCCGCGGCCGCCGGCTACCTCACCGCGCTGGGGACGGCCCGGCTGGACGGCGGCTACGTCGCGCTGGCGACCTGGACGCTGGCGTGGCTGGCCCAGCGGGTGCTGATCGCCTTTCCCGAGCTGTTCGGCGGGGCCGAGGGGATCACCCGTTCGGCGCCGCCGGAGCTGGTCTCGCGCACCCTGGGAATCCAGCTGACGCTCACCGACCGGATCAACCTCGGCCTGGCTGCCGGAACCTGCCTGCTGGTGCTGGCTGCCCTGTACCGGCTCGGGCGCGGACCGGCCGCCCTGGATCTGACCGGGCTACGTGAGTCACCCGAACTCACCGCCTCGCTGGGGATCGCGGTCGCGGCCCGCCGCCGGGCGGTGATCACTGCCACGGCCGCCTTCGGCGGGGTCGCCGGCGTCGGGTCCACGGTGCTGCTCGGGGTTATCTCGCCCGCGGACGTCAGCCCGCTGCTGTCGCTGGAGTTGCTGGCCGCGGTGCTGCTGGGCGGGGTGCTGCTGGGCGGAGCGGCGCCGTGGTTCAGCCCGGTGCTGGGGGTCGCGGTGCTCGCGATGCTGCCGGGTGGGCCGCTCTCCCTGACCGGCCCGGGGGTCCTGGCCGGCGCGCCCTGGCGGGCTGTGCTGACGGCGCTGTTGCTGCTCGCGGTGGTCGCCGCGCTGGCTCGCCGGCCTGCCGGATCGCCGATGCGGGGATGGCCGCCTTCGGCCGAGCCGGCGCCCCCGCGGATCAGGCCCGGGGTGCGCCTGGAACTGGACCACGCGAGCGTGTCCTACGCCGGGGTGACCGCGCTGGACGATGTCAGCCTCACCTTGCGCGGCGGCCAGGTGCACGCGCTGATCGGCCCGAACGGCAGCGGAAAGTCCACCCTGCTCGCGGTGCTGGCCGGTGACCTGGACGCCGGCTCGGTCCGGCTCGACGGCGTGCCGCGACGCGCCCGCTCGGCGCCCGACCGGGTGCGGGCCGGCGTGGTGCGCACGCCGCAGCAGGCCAGCGTGCTTGCCGGGCTCAGCACCGCCCAGGAGGTCGCCCTGGGAGCCCGCGGCGGCGCGGTCTGGCCACAGGCCGTGGTGCGCCACCTGTTCGGCACCCCCCGGTCACGGTTGCAGACCGACCAGCTTCGAGCCACCGCCGCCGGAGTCCTGAACGTGCTGGGCCTGGGCTGGATCGCCGACCTGGATCCGGCGAGGCTGACCACCGGCGAGCGGCAGTTGCTGCAGCTGGCCCGCGCGGTGGCCACCGGAGCGCCGGTGTTGCTGTTCGACGAGCCGGCCGCGGGGATGACCGCCGCCGAGCGCGGCGTGCTGCGACGGGTGCTGCGCGACCTGGCCGACGGCGGCGCGGCCGTCCTGATCGTCGAGCACGACCTGCGGCTGGTCGCGGCGGTGGCCGATCAGGTCACCGTCTTGGACGCCGGGCGGGTGCTGGCCACCGGCGAGGCCGCCTCGGTGCGGGCCGATCCCGCGGTCCGCCAAGCATTGCTGGGACCGGGCTGAGTCGCTCAGGATCTGCGCCACAGCACCGCGCCGGAGCCGAGCAGCGCCAGCGCGCCCAGCACGGTCAGCCCGATCGGCACCGGACGCGGGGTCAGCCGAGCGGGTTCGGCGGTCACCGGGCGGGTGGTGGCGAGCATGTAACGGAACGCGGTGCGGCCCCGGGGCTCCAGCTGTGAGCCGAGGTAGGGGCTGTAGGCCGAGGCCCGCGAGCCCGTCGCCGCGGCCTGCACCAGGGCGTCGAGCGCAGACCGGCGTTCGGCGATCGGCGGATCGGAACCGGCCCATGCCGACCACGAGGCCGCCCCGCGCGGCGGGGTGAGGGGGCGCGGGTCCAGGGCCGGCACCGCGGTCAGCTCCAGCGCCACCTTTCCCGGCTGGCTCACCCGCAGGTCGAACCGGGCGCTGCCCTGCAGCAGCGAGTCGATCCGGACGGCGCTCGCCGCCGCGCCAGCGGGCTGCTGGCCGGTGGCGGCCACCCGCAGCGCGCCGCGCAGCCGCAGCGGCATCACCTGCGCAGCCTGCCTGGTGGCGCCCGCGCTGACCCGCAGCTGCGCCGGGATGCCGGACCGGGTGGTCGACAGCCTGCCGCCCGCGCCGCGGGCCTCGGCCAGCAGCCGGTCCAGCGCCGGGGCCAGCTGCCGGGCGTCGGCGTCGGCGCCGGTGGGCAGGCTGACCTGCTGGCGGGTGAGGTTGTCCAGGGTGAGCGTCAGGACGCCGGGGCCGGGCAACAGGCCGTCCGGGCCGACCGCGCTGCGCCGGCCGCCGGCGGTGAAGCTCAGGCGCATCCGCATCGGCAGGTGGCTGGACTCGAGAGCGGGGTCGAGTTCGATCCGGGCCGCGAGTTCCCGGCCGCCGGTGGAGAAGCCCTGCCAGATGATGTCGCCGAAGCTGAGCACCGGCGCGTCGCCGCCCAGGGCGACGGCGGCACGCGCCGGCCCGGCTATCCGCAGAAAGTAGTCGCCGGTTCCGCTGAGCCGGATCCGCTGCTCGTCCCTGACCCGGGTGACCCGCCCGTCGCCGGACACCTCGACCTGGACGAGCTCGTCATTGCTGAGCGGCCCGGGAGCCAGGTAGCCGGGCAGCTGGTCCTGGGGCGTGCCCAGCGCCTGGAACAGCTCCGAGCCGCCGAGCTGGTCGGCCTGCGGCACCGGCAGGTCGATGGTGTCGGCGTGGCCGGGACCGGCCAGGGCCAGCAGGCCGGTGACCGCCGCGCCGATCAGGCCGAGGCGACGGCCAGCGGGCCGACAACCACCGGAGCGGCGGCTACCGAGGCCTCCGCACTCGAGGCGACGGCCGGGGCGACGGCTACTGCCGGACGGTGTAGGTGAGGACCAAGTGGTCACGGCATAGCGGCCTGACCTTGATGCTTACCTCCTGAGGCCCTTCGAACTCGGCCTCGGCCTCGTAACCGACCTCCTCCTCGGATCCGGCCTGGGTGTAGCCCTGGGTGACAAGCTCATCGGCGGCGTTGTCGCGAACGGTCACCAGGTCAGCGACCTCGCCGCGCAGCGCGCCGCTGACCGCGCGGGTCTGGCCCTGGTTGACGACCTCGGTGGGCTCCCAGCCGACAAGGGTCGGGAAATCGGCAGGCAGCTCTCGGATGAGTTCCGGACGCGCCGTGGTCTTCTGCCCGCACTCGGACTCCGCGGCGGCCGCGGCCTCGGAGGCCTCGGCCGGGGCCTCCTTGGTGGCACTGCTGCTGGCACTGCCGCCGGCACTGGCCAACGATGACGCGGCGCTGCGAAGGCTGGTGGTCGCATCGGATGCCGTGTCGCCATCGTCACCGGCGCAGCCCACCAGCGCCATACCCAGGACCGTCGTCACAAGGACCACGCTCAGCTTCATCAGGTGTCTCCGCCCTGCATGCCGGCGTGGTTTGCTCGGCTGGTTGCCAACCTACCCGGCGCTGGAGCACGGTGGGAGATCTGGCCCCGGCTGGAAGAATCGTCAGCGGGTGGGTTTCGGCGACGTCGAAGTAGGAGGTTCGGGGGCTGCCATGCGGTTGCTGGGCGTCGTCCTGCTGCTCTGCGCGGTGCTGTCGGGCGCCGGCTGCCAGTCAGGTCTGTCCGGCTCGCCGGCCGGCGACGGGCCGCTGATCGTGGTGTCGGCGCCGCTGGCCGCCCAGCCGTGGATCGGGCGGTCGGTGGTACGCGGCGCCCAACTGGCCATCGCGCAGCAGGCAGTCGTGCCGGGAGTGGCGAAAGGTCGGCTGCGACTGGAGATCCTGGACAACAACGCCTCCCCGAGCACCGCGGTCGCCAACGCCAGGACGGCGGTCAGCAGGAATGCCGCGGCGCTGATCACCGACGGCACCGGGGCGCTGGCGGTGTCGGAGGTGACCGACCCGGCGTCCCTGCCGGTCTTCGTGGTCTTTGACGGCGGCGCTTCGTTCGTCGACCCGGTGGCGCACCCGACGATCTTTCGGCTGGCGCCGGCCAACAAGTACATGAGCCGCCGGCTGGCCGACTACCTGGCCGCCCGCCGGACCCAGTCGATCGCCCTGATCAGCGACGACTCCTCCTACGGCCGCGAGGGCGCCCGGCAACTCAGCTCCGACCTGGCGCAGAACGGTCTTCAGGTGGTGAAGCGGATCGTCCTGCCGGTGGCCGCCGACGACGTGAGCGCCCAGGTGCTGTCCGCCCGCCGGGCCGGCGCCAAGGCACTGCTGCTGTGGGCCGGCGCGCCCGACGTCGCGCAGGTCATCAGGGCGGCCCGGTCCGCCGGCTGGACGGTGCCCATCTTCATGAGCCCCACCGGTGAGGACCCCCTGGTGCGCCAGCAACTCGCCGACCATCCGCGGTGGCTCGACGGCGCCACCTTCGTGTCCTTCCGGATCACCAGCGAGATGGGCCCGGCGCCCTTCCAGCGGTTCCGGACCGCCTACGAGCAGTACTTCGGCCCCGAGCGGGTCGGCATGTCAGCGGGCGGCCGGCCGGTGCTGCAGCCTCCGGACTGGGCCATGTACTCCTACGACGCGATGCTGCTGATGTCGGCCGCGCTGACGATCACCGCAGGCGCCACCGGCGCGCCGTTGCTGGCCGCGGTGGAGGGCGCTTCGGTGATGGGGGCCAACGGCGACCAGCGCGGCTTCGGACCGGAGGACCGGGAGGGGGTCAGCGCCAGCGACATGTACTTCGGCCGGTTCTCCGACATGCGGTTCGCCGCGGTGACCGACGACGCGCTCTCGACCCAGCTTCCCGTCGTCGCCCAGTGACCCGCGTCAGGCCAGCGACCCGCGTCAGGCCTGCACCTGCCAGCGGGTGGTGCAGGCGTCGAGCGCCGTCATCTGCAGCACCCCGGGATTGCCGCTCCTGGTGAACGGCAGCCGGGTCTCGCTGGCGCCGGCGATCCCGCGGCCCACCGTGTAACCCGCTTTCTGCAGGGCGCCGGTGATCTGCACCAGGTTGGCGCGCACCGTTCCGGGGGTTGTGAAGGTCACCAGCGTGAAACCGCTCTCCAGCTGCTGGACAGCGCTCAACCGGGCGCCGGGCGGCATCGGCAGGCCGGCGGGGATGCCGGTCGGCCAGCGGAAGCCGGGACCGGGCGCCGCGGAGCAGGAAGGGCTGGCCGCGCTGCTCGGACCCCTCTCACTGCCGGTGCAGCCGGCGCCGAGCCCGGCGCATCCCACGGTGAGCAGGGTCAGGGCCACGCCGCCGGGCCGGTTCCTCAGGGCAGTCGCCGGTTACCCAGCGGCCCGGCCGTCACCAGCTTGCGCAGCTGGTCGAGGCCGGATCGGACTCGCAACACCGGGCTCGGGCCGCCTCGGCGGTCTGCCATCGCCTGGACGGTCATGCGCAACGCCTCGCGCGTGTCGAGGGCCGGGGTCCAGCCGAGCTCGGTCCGGGCCCGGTTGGTGTTGAGCAGCGGAACCGAGAAGGCGAGGTCGATCCAGCCCGGGTCCAGTGCCTGCACCCGGGCGTGCCAGCCGACGCCGGCCAGCATGCTCAGCACCTTGGCCGGCAGCTGCACCGGCCGGGCGCCGAGCGCGGCGGCGATGTCGTCCCGGGTGATCGGCGGCTCACCGGCGAAGTTGAAGGCCCCCGCGGCGCGCCGTTCGATCACCCGGACGATGCCGTCGGCCAGGTCATCGGAGTGCACCAGCGGGATGCTGAGCTTGCGGTCCAGCGGCAGGATCGGCAGCAGCGTCACGATCCTGGCCGGCACGAAACCGGGCAGCCCGTAGCGCAGCAGCGCGCTGGCGGCGTCGGGCTGCACCACGAAACCGGGGCGCAGCCGGCTCACCGTCATCGGCTGCTCGCCGACGATGCTGGCCGTGCGCTCGTAGGTGTCCAGCAACCGCTCGGCCTCGGCCTTGTGCTGGCTGTAGGCCAGGCTGGCGATGCCGTCCCGGTCGGCGGACTCGTCGACCCGCTGGCCCGGCGCCCGTGAGTAGGCGCCGACCGAGGACATGTGGATCAGGTGCCGAACGCCGGCCGCCTGAGCCGCCTGCAGGACGGCCGCGGTGCCGCCGACACCGAGCCGGTACAGGTAGTCCAGGTTGTGTGAGGGTTGAAATCCCCAGGCCAGGTGCACGACGGCGTCCACGCCGGCGAAGGCCGTCCGCAGCTTGGTCTCGGCGTCGGCCTCGGCGAGGTCGACGCTGTGCCAGGACGCCCCGCTGTAGGGCGGCGTGCCACCCTCCGGGATCCGGCGGGCGATGCCCACCACCTCGTGCTCGCCGCCGGCGTCGAGCCGCCGCAGCAACGCCGTGCCGATATTTCCGCTGGCCCCCGTGATCGCGATCCGCATGAATTCAGTGTGCCCGCAACTTCGGCGCTGCTGTTCGGTGGACTCAGTGGGAGCGGACCACGTTGTCCGGGTAGGCCAGGGCTCCGGTCTCGATCACGTCGAGGGCGACCTCGTAGAGCTTGCGGTGGCCGTGCTGGCTGGCGATCCGGAGCAGGTCGAAGGCCTGCTCCCTGGTGATCTTGTGAACGGCCATCAGCACGCCGACCGCCGCGCCGATGTCGCGGTTGGTCGACAGCGCGTGCTCCAGGTGGCTCACCTTGGCGGCCAGCCGGGCCGTCCGCAACGCGATCGCGGCATGGGTGGCATACAGCCCGCCCAGCAGCTCGGCCGAGTAGTCGAAGGCGTCTCGCCGGCGGGAGTAGAAGTTCAGCGCCGCCACGGTGTCCCCGACCTCCAGGAACAGCCGGAAGGACAGCATGCTCAGCACGCCTTCTTGCTCGGCGGCCCGGCGGCCGAACACGGGCCAGCGCTGATCCAGCAGCAGGTCACCGGTGCGGTAGGCAGCCTGGGACACCAGGGCGTCGATGCAGGGTCCGGACCCCAGCTCGTACTGGATGGCGTCCACCCGGTTCACCAGCTCCGCCGTCGGGGCCCGGGTGGTGAGCCTGCCGCCGGCCACGACGGTGACGCCCGCGGCGTGCGCGCCGCCGACCATGCCGAGGCCGTGGCGCACGATCGAGGTGAGAGTGGACTGCTCGTCCTTGCCGATCAGGGCCCGCGCGATGGTGGTGAAGGTGGCAAGCAGCTCGAGCTGGGTAAGGCTGGAAGTGGAACCGGAAGTGGGGAGATTCGACATCGCGCTGCCCGCCTGCACTAGGCCGCGGCTCGAAGATGAGGATGTCAAAAAGGGTCACGACAGGTCAGCCGGTACGGGCTTTCCTTGGCTAACGGTAGCGCACAATTCCGGCGCGCAGAAGATGCGGCGGCCCTAGCGGCGCCGGTTCTCCATGCGCTGAAACATCTTCTCCCGCCGCTGCCGGGTGGCTGCGGACCGGTCGTCCACGGCCCGCCCCTGCCGGACGGCCGCGCCGGTGCCGGCCGGATAGCCGGCTTTGACCAGCCGGTGCTCGGCGGTCTCCACCAGATAGCCGAGCGAGTAGATCAGGCTCATCAGCATGCCGCCCAGCGCGCTGAGCGCCCGGATCCAGAACGGGCCCGGGACGAATATCAGCAACACCACGATCAGCGGTGAGATCACCAGCAGCGAACGCACCACCTGGCGCAGTGCCCAGGTCCGGCAGGTGGTGTCGTGCAGCACCCATTCGGACAGCTCCGAGGGCAGCTTGGCGCCCAGGCTGTAACGCAACCACTGCCACGGGGTCGGGCGGCGCCGGGTGCTGCCCTTCATGGCCGGGTGCTGCCCTTCATGCCGGATTCCCTCCGCCGGCTGCTCCGACTCGATTTCTCCGGGACGGCGCAGCTGATGTCGTGTACGGCCGAGCTGTGCCAACCACGTTATCGGGGAGCGGAAACAGTAGCCAGTGGCCGCTGAACAGGTAGGGTCTAGAGCATCCGTTTATCGTCAGACGGCGGCCCCGTGTCGCTGCAGGAGTCTCGCGCTGGCAGCGGCGCAGTCAGGTCGCCTCATGCCCATCGCCTTGCCCGTTCGCAACGACCGCACCCTGCCGCGGGAAACCCGTTGACGGCCTCCGCGCAGACCGCGCGAGGCAGCGATTTCGCGGCCCTCAGCCGGCAGGTGCGAGCGGCGAACCTGCTGCAGCGGCGCCGGCGCCATTACGCGGTCCGGATCTCACTCACGCTGCTGGCATTCCTGCTGGTGTCGGCCGGGTTCGTGCTGATCGGTGACTCCTGGTACCAGCTGGGCATCGCGGCGGTGCTGGGTGTGGTGTTCACCCAGCTGGCATTCATCGGCCACGACGGCGGCCACCAGCAGGTCTGCAAGTCCCGGCGGGCCAACGACCTGATCGGCCTGCTGATCGGCGACCTGCTGGTCGGACTGAGCTTCGGCTGGTGGCTGGACAAGCACAACCGGCACCACGCCAATCCCAATCACGAGGAGCACGACCCGGACATCGGGGAGTCCGTCCTCGCCTTCACCGCCGCGCACATCGCCGAACGAACCGGTGGCCCGTACCGGCTGATCGCCCGCTACCAGGCCTGGCTGTTCTTTCCGCTGCTGTGCTTCGAAGGGCTGCAGCTGCACGTGGCCAGCGTCCGCTCGCTGATCCAGGGCAAGCAGCGCCGCTACCTGCGTACCGAGTGGGTGCTGTTGTCCGCGCATCTGCTTGGTTATTTAGCGGCGGTCTTCCTGGTGCTCTCACCGGTCAAGGCGCTGGCGTTCATCGCGGTGCACCAGGCGATCTTCGGCATCTACATGGGCAGCTCGTTCGCGCCCAACCACAAGGGCATGGCGGTGATCGGCCCGGACGAGCAGCTGGACTTCCTGCGCCGCCAGGTGCTCACCTCGCGCAACGTGCGCGGCGGCTGGTTCACCGACCTGCTGCTGGGCGGGCTGAACTACCAGATCGAGCATCACCTGTTCCCGAACATGCCCCGGCCCAACCTGCGCAGGGCGCGCGGGCTGGTGTACCAGTACTGCCAGGAGCACCACATCTCCTACACCGAGACCAGCCTGGTCGGCTCCTACCGGGCCGCGTTGGGCTACCTGCACCAGTTGGGCGCCCCGCTGCGCCGGACCCGCACGGGCTGAGCAACCCGCCCGGCAAGCGGGTCAGCGGCGACCGGCTGCCAGCGGGTCAGCGGCGCCCGGCTGCCAGCGGGTCAGCGGTGCCCGGCTGCCAGCGGCTCCCGGCTGCCAGCGCGTCGGCGCGCTGAACCGGCCGGTCGCGATGCTCCGAAGTACAATCAGCAGCCACTGGCCCGGGCTGCAAACAGCGCACGCCCCGTCCGACCTGACTTGGGGGAAACCGAAGATGGTCCTGATCGGCCTGCTCCTGATAGCCGCCGCGGTGACTGCGGCAATCATTCTCGTCGTCCAGAACGAGGGCAACATCACTGTCCACGTCTTTGAGACCGACTACGACATCGCCGCCTACTGGCTGGCGATCGCCGGCCTGGTGATCATGGCCGTGCTGGCGCTCGGCCTGCTTGCGCTGCGCATCGGCGCCGCGCACGCGGCACGCCGGCGCCGCGAGCGCCGCGAGCTGGTCCAGGAGAATCGCCGGCTCAGCGAGCGCGCGGCCAGCCTGAACAGCCCCGGCGCCGACCAGAGCGGGACTGCGGGCCGGCTGCACGGCTCGACGGCCGGCGGCGCGAGCACGGGCACCGGAGTCGGTGGCGCTCATGCCGATCCGGCCCACTCGCGGGCCGACGAGCCCGGCCGGATGCCTCCTGCCGAGGGTGGCCGCTGACTCTGCGCAAGCGCGGAGGTGACACGCCGTACCCAAACTGCTGACCAATCCGGCATTCGGGTTGAGGTCTGTGTTATGTAGCTGTAGGGTGCGCGTTAAGTGGCTAACGGTAGCCGCTTGTCTACGGGTGGGAATCGCCCGGTAAAGGAGGCCACGGATGGCCACGTGCAGTGCGGAAACAGCCTTGCGAACTGCTAGGACGGGCGTAGTCGGCCTGGCCAGCATCGGCTTGTCACTCGCGGCCTCCACCTTCATCAGCCCCGCCGCCATGCAGGCGGCAGCCGACCCGGTCCGCCCGGCGCCGGTAAGCAATGCCACCTTCGACGACGCTCGCTGGGGCAACGGCGCCGCCGACCGGGCAGCCCTTGACCGGCACGGCCGGAACAAGGCCGACGCCGACGCCGGCTCGCTCTACACCGTGGGCAACGCCATCGGCGCCCGGGCCGTCTGGAAGCAGCGTGACTCGGCCAACCGGCAGCTCACCGGCCAAGGGGTCACGGTCGCGCTGCTGGACTCCGGCGTCGCCGCGGTCAACGGCCTGGACGACGCCGGCAAGCTGAGCCTGGGCCCGGACCTCTCGATCGAGTCCAACGGCGTCCTGATCGATCAGGACACCTACGGTCACGGGACCCACCTGGCCGGCATCATCGCCGGTCGAGACGCGGCCGTGCTCACCGACAAGACCATCGCCGGCCTGGACCCCTCGGTGCAGCTCGGAGTGGCTCCGGACGCCCGCCTGCTCTCGATGAAGCTGGCCACCACCGACGGCAGCACCGACGTCAGCCAGGTGATCGCCGCGCTCAACTGGATCACCGAGCACCAGACCAATTACGACGGCAGCCGGGTGCGGGTGGTCAACCTGGCGTTCGGAACGCACTCGGTGCAGCCCTACCAGCTGGACCCGCTGGCCGCCGCGGCCGAGAACGCCTGGCGTCACGGCCTGGTGGTGGTGGTCTCCGGTGGCAACGAGGGCCCGAACGCCGGCCGGCTGACCAACCCGGCCATCGACCCCTATGTCATCGCCGTGGGCGCCTCCGACAGCAAGAACACCGTGGCCGGCTGGAAGGTGCCCACCGTGGCCGCTTTCAGCAGCAGCGGCACCGTGCAGCGGCATGTCGACCTGCTCGCCCCCGGCTCCTCGATCGTCTCACTGCGGGCGCCCGGCTCGTACATCGACGCGACCCACCCCGAAGGCCTGGTCGCCGGTGACACCACCGGGCGGCTGTTCCGCGGCAGCGGCACCAGCCAGGCCGCGGCAGTGGTCTCCGGAGCCGCGGCGCTGTTGCTGCAGGCCTACCCCGCCCTGACCCCGGACCAGGTGAAGGCCGCTCTGGTGAGCACCGCCAGCCGGGTGCCGGCCAGCGCCGTGCACGCCGGCGCCGGCCAGCTCGACGTCGCCGCGGCGCTGTCGGCGCTGCGCTCGGCAAGCCTGTCGGAGTCCGTCACCGGGCTGGAGAAGGTGACGGCGCAGGACTTCGAAATCTCCACCGGTCAGGGCTCGCTGGACGAGGCCCGGGGCGGTGACAGCCTGGTCGACCCCGACGGAGTCCCGCTGACCGGCGAGATCGACGTGCAGGGCAACCCCTGGAACGCCCCCGCGTGGTGGGCCGCCTCCTCGACGCTGTCCTCCTGGGTGGGCGGCGACTGGATGGGCGCCACCTGGACCGGCTCGGGTTGGGCGTCGGAGAGCGACGGCCTGGAGGCGTCCCGTTGGTCGGCGTCCCGCTGGTCGGCGTCCCGCTGGTCAGATGCGACCTGGGGCTGAGCATGAGCCGTTCGCCCAGAGGTGGCGCCGCTCGATGGACCCTGACGCTCAGCGGCGTCCTGGCCGTGATCGCCGTGGCCCTGACCTGGCACGCGGACTCCGAGCCCATCCTGACGCTGGA
This sequence comes from Jatrophihabitans sp., assembly GCA_036389035.1. Taxonomy (NCBI): domain Bacteria; kingdom Bacillati; phylum Actinomycetota; class Actinomycetes; order Jatrophihabitantales; family Jatrophihabitantaceae; genus Jatrophihabitans; species Jatrophihabitans sp. Next base: position 69,923 of record DASVQQ010000034.1, on the reverse strand, counting down.
CCTGCCGACTCCGGTCCTGGCGCTCATGCTGGCCGCGCTGTTCCTGCTCGCCGAGCAGTTCCTGATGAACGTCGAGTTCCGCAGGCAGGCGCACTCGTTGACCCTGGCAGGCGTTCCGCTGGTGCTCGGCGTGCTCCTGGTGTCGCCGCAGACCTTCGTGATCGCGCGGCTGGCCGCGGCCATGATCGCGTTCATCCTGCAGCGGATCAACTTTGACAAGATCCTCTACAACGGAGCGGCCTACGCGTGCGAGGCGGCCCTGGACGCCACCATCGTCCATCTCTGGCTCAGCCAGCGCGACCAGATCGACCTGTGGACCGTCGCCGTCGTCCTGACCGTCGTCGCCGGCGTCGACCAGCTGATGAGCCTGCTGGTGCTGAGCCTGATCCGGTTGCACAACGGCCCGCTCAGCCCTCGCGAGGTCGCCGACGTGCTGGTCTCGGCCGCCGCGCTGAGCGCGGTGTCCTGCGCGTTCGCGGTAATCGTGCTGTTATTGCTGGGCAACGGGGCGCTCGGCGCCGGCCTGGTGGTGCTGGTGATCGCTGTCGGGGCCGGGGCCTATCGAGGCCACGCCTCTACCCGCAGGCGGCACCAGGCGCTGACCCTGATCCACGAATTCGTCTCCGACGGCGTGGGGGCGGAGTCTCTGGAGCAGCTGGCCGGCCAGCTGCTGTCCCGGATCCGCCAGCTGCTGCGAGCGGCCACCGTCGAGGTGATGATCGTCGACGGCCAACTGGCCAACCTTGGCGCTGCCCGGTCCGACGCCGAGCCGACCGCGGCGCTGACCCTGACGATCGGCGAGGACGAGAACCTGATGGTCGGCCGGCGCACGGTCGACTACTCCGATTGGATCGCGGTGCGCGCGCTCATCCAGGAGGAGCCGACCCTGGCCGCCCGGACCACCAAGGACCGCGGCCTACGACGCTGGCTGCTCGAGCGCGGCGTGCGCGACGCGGTCGTGGTGGCGCTGCCGCTGTCCAGCGGATCGGCCGGAACCCTGACCGTGATGGACCGCCTCGGTGAGACCGCCACCTTCGTCGAGGACGACCTGACCTTGCTGCAGACCCTTACCGGCCACCTTGCGGTCGCCATTCGCAGCACCCGGCTGGTCGAGAAGCTGGGCTACGACGCCACCCACGACTCGCTCACCGGGCTGTCCAACCGGGCCCACCTGAGCGAGCAGATCAACCTGGTGCTGTCCACCGGCACCGGGGCGGCCACCGTGCTGCTGCTGGACCTCGACCGGTTCAAGGAGGTCAACGACATCCTTGGCCACGACGTCGGGGACCGGCTGCTGAAAGTGGTCGCCGACCGGTTGCGTGGCTGCCTGCCGGCCTACGCCACGGTGGCCCGGCTGGGCGGCGACGAGTTCGCGGTGCTACTGCCCGGAGTCGATGACGCCGCCGAGCTGGCCGAGCTGGTGGCCGACACGCTGGCCGAGCCGGTGCGGTTCGAGGAGGCGATGCTGACTCCGGAGAGCAGCGTCGGGGTGGCTGTCACCAATGGCCTGTCGGCTCAGCCGGATCTGCTGCGCCAGGCCGACACCGCGATGTATGAGGCCAAGGCCAATGACCGCCGGGTCGCGGTGTACGGGCCCGAGATGGACCGCGGCCGGATCGAGCGGCTGGCCCTGGTGGCCGACCTGCGGATGGCGCTGAGCGACCACCCCGAGCAGATGCTGCTGCACTACCAGCCCAAGATCGACCTGCAGACCGGCATGGTGACCGGCGTGGAGGCACTCGTCCGGTGGGCGCACCCCACCCTGGGCGTGCTCGGGCCGGACCGTTTCATCCCGCTGGCCGAGTCCACCGGCCTGATCGAGGGGTTGACTCCGCTGGTGCTGGAGGCCGGGCTGGCCGAATGCCGCAAGTGGACGGCCGACGGCTACCCGATCAGCGTCGCGGTCAACCTCTCGGCCCGCAACATCAGCGACCCGCGGCTGCCCGACCGGGTGGCCGCGGCCATCGCCCGGATCGGGCTGCCTGCCGACCGGGTGATCCTGGAGATCACCGAGAGCAGCGTGATGGGCGATCCGGCGCAGACGTTGCCGGTGCTGCACCAGCTGCGCGACCTCGGGGTCTGCCTGTCGCTGGACGACTTCGGCACCGGTTACTCCAGCCTGTCCTACCTGCAGCGGCTGCCGGTCGGCGAGGTCAAGATCGACCGGTCCTTCGTCCAGGGCCTGTCCGGAGAGAACCGGTCCAGCACCCGCGCGCTGATCAAGACGATCATCGGCCTGGGCGCGGACCTGAACCTGCGGATCGTGGCCGAGGGCGTCGAGGACCTGGCCACCCTGGACGAGCTGCGCGGGCTGGGCTGCCAGGTCGCGCAGGGTTACTACATCAGCCGGCCGATGGCCGGTGCGGACCTGCACAAGTGGCTGGGCCGGGCGGCCGAGGCCGCGCCCCGGCTGCGACTGCTCAGCGTCGGCAGCTGACAGGCGGACGAATCCGACCTCGTCCGGTGCCGCGGTGACGCTGTAATACCCTCGCGTTTGTCCTAGCAGCCGCCGACCGGACCGCCATGGTGTTCGCCCGTGAAGCCTCAGCAGCGCCCGCAGCCGTCCTCGGTGTGGCCGGCGACTGTCACCGGGCCGGCTAAGGCGGGAATCGGACCGGCTGACGTCGGGCCGGCTGCGGCTGACACCGGGCCGATCCCGGCTGAGACCGGCCGGCCGCCGCCGGCCGTGGAGATCATCGACGTCATGCCGGTCCGGGTGCGCCGGCCGCTGGACCTGGTGCGGCTCACCGCCCTGGTGCTGGCCGCGGTGCTGCTGGCCGGCCTGGGACTGATCGCCAGCGACACCGGCCGTGGCGTCAACGACGACCTGGTGAGGCTGCTGGCGGACCTGCCGCCGGTGCTGGTCAGGGCCTTGCGGACCCTGGCCGCCTTCAGCGCGCTGGCCTTGACGCTGGCGTTCATGGTGCGCGAGATCGTGCGCTCGCAGACCCGGCGGCTGATCGAGGCGCTGCTCACCGGGATGATCGCGATCGCGGTGGTCCAGGTGCTGGACCGGCTGATCGAGGCGTTCGCCTCCGAGGCGCTGCAGTCGGCGCTGATCCGGCCCGGCGTCGGTGACACGGTCCGGCCGCTGGACACCTACCTGGCGGCGATGCTGGCCTTCGTCGCCGTCGTCGGGGTGGCCCAGGATCCGCGCTGGCGGTCCCTGCTGATCGCCGTCACCGCCCTGTACGTGGTGTCGGTCTTCACCTCCACCCGGGCGTCGCTGCTGTCGCTGCTGCTCAGCATGGTGATCGGGGCGATCGTCGGAATCTCGGTGCGCTACCTCGCCGGCAGCGTCAACAAGCGGCCCGACGCCGGCCAGGTCGTGGCCGCGCTGGCCGACCGGGGAATCGTGCTGCGTCGCCTGGAGCGCACCTCGCCGGCCGAGCAGGACTACCGCAGCTACCTGGCCGTGGACTTTGAGGGCCGGCAGCTGCGGGTGCACGTGCTGGACCGGGACCTGATCGCCTCCGGGGCGGTCTACAACGCCTACCGGCTGATGCGGATCCGCACCGAGATCGCCTCGTCCCCGGCCCTGTCGCTGGAACGGGTGGCCGAGCACCGGTCGCTGCTGGCGATGGCGGCGGGGGCCACCGGCGTGCCGATGCCGCGGTTGCTGGCCGGGGTGCGCTGCGGCGCGGACGCGATCGTGCTGGTCTACGAGCGGGTGGACGGCAGCCCGCTGCTGGAGCCGACCGACCACCAGCTGGACGCGCTCTGGGCCAGCGTGCTGAAGCTGCACCGCAGCCGGGTCACCCACCGGGGGCTGCGGGCGGCCAACCTGCTGGTGGAGCCGGACGGCACGGTGCTGCTGCCCATCCCGCAGGACGGCACCGCCTTCGCCACCGACCTGCGGATCAACCTGGACCGGGTGGAGTTGCTGATCAGCACCGTCGAGCTGGTGGGCGTCCAGCGTGCGGTGCGCAGCGCCCGCGGCGTGCTGACCGACGACGAGCTGGCGGCCATCGTCACGGTGCTGCAGCCGATCGCGCTCAGCCGGCAGACCCGGGAGGCGATCCGCGACGATCCGGAGCTGATCGAGGCGGTCCGGGAGGAGATCGAGGGCCAGACCCACCAGCAGCCCCCGGAGCTGGCCCGGGTGGAACGGGTCCGGCCGCGCACCATCATCTCGGTGGTGGCGATCATCGTGGCGGGTTACCTGATCGTCGGCCAGCTCGGCTCGGTGGACCTGGTCACGGTGCTGGCCGGCGCCCGCTGGGAATGGCTGCCGCTGGTGCTGGCGGCCTCGGCGGCCAGCTACCTGGCCGCGGCCCTGTCGCTGACCGGCTACGTGGGGGAGAAGCTGTCCTTCGCCCGGACCGTGCTGGCGCAGCTGGCGGCCTCGTTCGCCGGTTTCGTCACCCCGCCGGCGGTGGGCGGCCTGGCGGTCAACATCCGCTACCTGCGCAAGGCCGGGCTGCGGACGGCCGGCGCGGCGACCAGCGTCGGGATGGCCCAGGTGGTCAACGGCGCGTCGCACGTGGTGCTGCTGATCGCCTTCGCCGCGGTCACCGGGGTCACCACCCGGCACGACGTGCCCGTCCCGGGCTGGGCCTTCGGCGTGCTGGGCGCCCTGGGCGTGCTGGTCTCGGTCATGCTGGCGGTGCCGACGGCGCGGCGCTGGCTGCTGGCCCGGCTGCTGCCGCCGTTGCAGGAGGCGCTGCCCAGGCTGCTGAACCTGCTGACCAATCCGGCGAAGCTGACCCAGGGACTGCTGGGGGCGCTGCTGCTCAACGGCAGCTACATCGGGGCCCTGTGGTTCTCGGTGCTGGCCTTCGACGGGCAGGCCACCCTGGCGCAGGTGGCGGTGGTGTACCTGGCCGGCGCCGCGATCGGATCGGTCGCTCCGACGCCCGGCGGCCTGGGCGCGGTGGAGGTGGCCCTGTCGACCGGGCTGGCCGCGGCCGGCATGTCCAGCGCCGCGGCGATCAGCGCCGTGCTGCTGTACCGGCTGGCCACCTTCTGGCTGCCGGTGCCGGCCGGTTGGCTGGCCATGCGCTGGCTGCTGCGGCGCGACGCCTTGTAACGCCCGCTACCCGGCGGCAGCCCGCTGCAAACGGTTACTGCGTGACGTCAACGCCGCCATTCCAGCACTCCGGGATCAGCGCGGCAGGAGTCGAGCAGGCCGGCCGGGCGCTTCTGGAGAGAGTCGACCTGGGCTGTGAAAGGCCGTCCGGCAAAGCCTTATCCGCGCTGGGCCGGTGTGCCCGGGCAAGGCGAAAGCCGCTACGCCATTCCTGCCACGGGGGAGACACGAAGGTTTAGCGGCTTTCGTGTGATTACTCTACGTAACATCAGCCGGCTGTCAAGCCCACGGCGAGAAAAGCTGGACCGGAGCTTCAGCGCAGGCTGGCGAACAGGTCGGCAACCGGCGGCCGGGACGGCGTCCGGCGGGTCTCGATGAACCACTCGGCGCCGAACACCCGCCGGTACAGCGGGCCCGGCAGCTTCAGGAAGAGCGCCAGCGTCCTGGGCCCGGCGCCACCGGCGGCCTGGCTGGCGTGCGCGGCCATCGACCGGCGCTTGTGATCGGCGTAGCGGCGCACGTCGATGCGGTGGGTGATCGAGGCCCGGTCGCTGTAGCTGTCGCGCAGCCGGTGCGGTGCGAAGTCGGCTGGCAGCAACCTGGTCCAGCGCACCAGTGACAGCGCCCGGATCAGCGCGGTCCGGTCGACGGTGGCCTCGAGCACCAGCCGGGTGCCGGCCAGTTCGGCGGCTCGGTGCCCCACCCGGTGCACCTGAACGTGGTCGGGGTGGCCGTAACCGCCGTTGCGGTCATAGACCGTCAGGGCGTCGGCCCGCTCGGCGCGCAGGATCGCGGCCAGCCGCTCGGCCGGTTCGTCCACCGGCAGCGAGGCGAAGCCGCGGTGCTCGTTGCGCATCCCCGAGTCCGGGTAGTCCAGCCGGATCACCTTGGCGCAGCCGAGCGCCGCGGCCGAACGTTCCAGCTCGTCAGCGCGCCGCTCACCCAGACCGCCGCCCGGCGCGCCGTCGCTGAGCCCGGCCTCGCCGCGGGTGGCGACCACCAGCACGACCCGGTGCCCCTCGGCCGCGGCCCGCGCCAGGGTGCCTGCCGTCAGCAGCGCCTCGTCGTCGGGGTGGGCGTGGAAGGAGACCAGGCAGAAGCTCATGGATGGCGCAGGACGGGCAGCGATCCCGGCACGGACGGCGGGCCAGCGGCAGGCAGCGATCCCGGCACCGGGTTTGGCGGCATCGGCTTGCTCACCTGCTCGAAGGCCCGCCGGTACACCTGCTCGCAGGTCTGCAGCAGGTGGTCCCAGGTGTAGCCGAACTCGTCGCCGCGCTGGTCGCCGGACGGCTGGTCGCCGGCCAGTTCGACCCGGGCTGCCGGTGACTGTGCCAGCTTCGCCAGCGCGGTGGTCAGCTGGTCGTCACTGCGCACCAGCAGGCCGTTGCGCCCGTGCTCGATGAAGTCCGACACCCCGGTGCCGGCGAAGGCCAGCACCGGCAGTCCCGCGCACCGCGCTTCCAGAGCGGCGATGCCGAAGGACTCCAGGGTGGCCGGCGAGACGTAGAGATCGGCGTCGGCGAACCGGTCGCGGATCGCCGGCTGGTCCAGCTGGCCGGTCAACTCCACCCAGCCGGTCATCCGGTGCCGTCTCAGGTAGCTCAGCATGGTCTCGCGCTGCGGACCCGCGCCGATGATCTGCACCTCGATGCCGATGCCGGCCGGCACTTGAGCCCGGACCTCGCGCAGCACCCTGAGCAGCTGCAGCGGACGCTTGCGGGCGGCCAGCCGCATCACGCTGACGATCACCACCCGCTGGGGGTCCGGGGGCCGGCGCGTCTGTTGCCAGCGTTCGGGGGAGATGCCGTTGGCCAGCACCGAGATCTCGGTGCCCGGCCGCAGCACCTGCGCCAGCGAAGTGGCCGCCGCGGTGCTCACCGCCGTCCAGGTGATCGGCCAGGCCCGCCAGTCCAGCGCGACGTCGAAGCCACGGAAGATCGGGGTGGCGTAGGACCACAGCGAGTGCAACGTCGCCACGGTCGCCACTCCGGATCGGCTGGCGGCGCCGGCGGCCAGGTAGGCCAGTGGCGAGAAGGTCGAGGCGTGCACGTGCACCAGGTCATAGCCGCCGTCCAGCACCGCCTGCCGGCCTCGCAGGCTGGTCAGGTAGCGGATCGAGCCTGGACGGCCGCCCGGCCCGGCCGGCCTGATCACCCTGAGCTCGGCCGGCTCGGTCTGGGCCGGCTCGGTCTGGGCTGGCTCGGTCTGGGCCGGCTCGGCCGTCCCCGGCTGTGCCGTGTGGGCCGTTCCTGACCGGGCTGGCTGGGCCATCCGCGACTGGGCCCGAGTTCGTGCCCGAGTGGTTCCTCGCGGCGCCGGTGGGGCATCCGCGGGCACCGAGGTGATCACGGTGACCTGGTGCCCGGCCGCGAGCTGGGCGGTGGCCAGGCCCTGCACCTGGCGTTCGATTCCGCCCAGCCTGGGCAGGTAGCAGTCGGTGACGTGCGCGATCCTCATTCGCCAGCGCCACCGGACTGCCGGCTACCCAGCTCAGATCGATGACCGCCCAGCTCAGATCGACGGCCGCCAGCGGGTCGCCGGGCGGCCATGGGCCGGTGAGGGGAGGGGTCGGCTGACATCCAGCGAATCGTACCGAGGGCCGTCCGGACCGCACCGGCGGCACGCGCGCAGCCAGGCGGCTTGATCGTCACAGCAGGCGCCGTGCCAGCCGCGGGGCGATGCCGCCGCGCTCGCCGTGCCAGCCGCGGGGCGATGCCGCCGCACAAGCGCACAACCGCGCTCAAGGCTGGCTCCGGGCTCAGTTACCCTTCCCAGGCCGGGAAGGAACGGGGTCGCCCTTGCGTTGCTGGGCAGAGGCGGAACGGAGCCGAGGATGTCCGTGCACTGGCACGTCGTCGTCCTGAGCCTGGGAGCCGCTCTCGCTTTCGCCATCTCGACCAACCTCAAGCATTCCAGCGCGGCCCAGGTGCCCGACCTCAGCCTGCTGCGGGTCGGCTCGGTGGCCCGGTTCGTCACGGCCACCCTCAGCCATCGGTTGTGGCTGGCCGGCGTCCTCGCCGACGGCGTCGGTCTGAGCCTGCAGGTGCTCGCCCTGCACTTGGGCGCGCTGGCGGTGGTGCAGCCGCTGCTGATCAGCGGGCTGCTGTTCTCGCTGCTGCTGCGCCGCAGGCAGGGTCGGCGGGTGAGCGGCGCCGAGATCCGGTGGGCGCTGGTGCTGACCGGGTGCCTGATCGGTTTCCTGTCACTGGTCGGAACCGATCCCGGGGCCGGCGGCGACGGACCCGACCGGCTGCCGGCCGCGGTGGCCGCCGTGGCAGGGGTGGGGCTGGCGCTGGTCTGCCTGATGTTGGCCCACCGCCGCCGGCCGGCCGCCGACGCCGCCGCGCTGATCGGGGTGGCCGTCGGCATCGTGTACGCGGCGACCGCCGCCCTGCTCAAGGGCCTGACCGACCGGGCGGTGCTCGGGCCGATGGCGGCCCTGACCAGCTGGCAGCTCTACACCGTGCTGGTGGTGGGGGCGATCGGGCTGTTCCTGAGCCAGGCGGCCTTTCAGGCCGGCCCGCTGACGGCCAGCCTGCCGGCGATCGCCACCGTCGACCCGTTGCTTTCCATCGTGGTCGGCGTGCTGATCTATGACGAGCACATCCATCGCGGCCCGTGGTCCGGGCTCGGCCTGGTCGCGCTGCTCGCCCTGCTGGGCGCGGCCGTCATCCAGCTCGGCAAGGTCGACATGGACAAGCCGGCGCGGCAACGGGTGCCCGGCGGTTAGCCGGTGAACACCGGGTCGTCAGCCCGCTGACCCGGCCCTGCGGCGGGTAGGGCAAGATCGACGGGCGGCGTGGGCAAGCGGCGCATATCTTGGCACCGGTACTCGGCAAGCACAGGGAGCCTGAGTGAACGACGCGGCGATGGCTGAGCTGCTGCGCGCCGAACAGGCTGACCTCGACGTCCGCTACGCCCGCCTGGACGAGCTGCGGGCCGAGACCGACCGCACGCTGGCCCAGCTGCGCAGCTCCGGCACCGCCGGCACCCCCGCCGCCCGGGTAGAACGCGACGCCTTCCTGGCGCTCAACGCCCAGAACCAGCAGCGACTGGCCGCGGTCGAGCAGCGGCTGTGCATCGGCCGGCTGAAGATGGCCGACGACTCCGATCGCTACGTGGGCCGGATCGGGCTGACCGACCCCGACGGCGTCCGGCTGCTGCTGGACTGGCGGGCGCCGGCCGCGCAGCCGTTCTACCGGGCCACCCCGGCCGCGCCGGACGGCGTGGTCAGCCGGCGGCACCTGAACACCACCGGGCGCAAGGTCACCGGCATCTCCGACGAGGTGCTGGACCTCGACCGGTTCACCGCCTCCCGGGCCAGCACGTCGACGGTGTCGGCCGACGGCGCGTTGATGCTGGCGCTGAACGCCAACCGGACCGGCCGGATGCGCGACATCGTAGCCACCATCCAGGCCGAGCAGGACGAGATCATCAGGGCGCCGCTGGCCGGCGTGCTGGTGGTGCAGGGTGGCCCGGGCACCGGCAAGACCGTGGTGGCACTGCATCGGGCGGCCTACCTGCTCTACGCCCACCGCGACCGGCTGGCCCGCAGCGGGGTGCTGGTGGTGGGACCGAACACCCGGTTCCTGCGCTACATCGAGCAGTTGCTGCCCAGTCTCGGCGAGACCGGCGTGGTGCTGGCCACCGCCGGCCAGCTGTTCCCCGGGATCGACGCCCAGGGCGTCGACAGTCCCGAGGCGGCGCGGGTCAAGGGAGGCCTGCGGATGGCCCGGTTGCTGGCCGCGGCGGTGAAGGCGCGGCAACGGGTGCCCGCCGGCCCGCTGCGGCTCGAGGTGGAGGGCAACACCGTCACCCTGTACCCGCGCGACGTGGAGCAGGCCCGCGGCCGGGCGCAGCAGTCGCGCAAACCGCACAACGTGGCCCGGGTCCGGTTCGTCGGCGACCTGCTGGAGCGCCTGGCCGGGCGGCTGGCCAAGGAGCTCAAGACCGACCTGGACGCCGACACCAGGCCTGAGCTGATCAACGCGCTGCGCAACTCCGCCGACGTCCGGCGCGAGATCAACCTGTGCTGGATGCCGTTGACCCCCGAGCGGCTGCTGCGCGACCTGTACGCCGACCCGGACGCCCTCGCCGCGCTCGCGCCCCGGTTCTCGGGCGCCGAACGCCGGGCGCTGTACCGGCCCCGGTCCGCGCCCTGGACGCCGGCCGACGTCGCGCTGCTGGACGAGGCGGCGGAGTTGCTGGGCGCCGATGAGGCGCAGGCCGACGAGTCGGCCGCGGCCGAGCGGGCTCAGGAGGTCGAGTACGCCGGCCGGGTGCTGGACATGATCGCCGAGATGGAGCCCGACGCGCCCCAGATGACCACCGCCGACGTCCTGGCCGAGCGCTACGAGGCGACGGCGGTCCGGCGGGCGCTGGTGGACGAGGCGGCCAGTGACCGCAGTTGGGCGTTCGGGCATGTGGTGGTCGACGAGGCCCAGGAGCTCTCGGCCATGCAGTGGCGCCTGCTGATGCGCCGCTGCCCGTCCCGGTCGATGACGGTGGTCGGGGACACCGCTCAGACCGGCTCGCCGGCCGGCGCCAGCTCCTGGGGCCAGATGCTGGACCCCTACGTCGAGGGCCGGTGGCGGCTGGCCGAGCTCACCGTCAACTACCGCACCCCGGGCCGGATCATGAAGGTGGCCACCGCGGCGCTGGCTGAGGCCGGAGTCACCGCGACGGCGATGACCTCGGCCCGTCACGGCGACTGGCCGCCGACCGCGGAGCTCCTCGGCGGTGAGCTGACGCGGGCGGTGGTCCACGCTGTCGAGACCGAACTCGCCGCTCTGGGAGGCGAGGGCCGGCTGGCCGTGCTCAGCGCCACCGAGGCCCAGCCGGAACTCACCGAGGCGCTCAACGGGCAGTCCGGAGTCGGCGAGCGGGTGGTGGTGCTGTCACCGGCCCAGTCCAAGGGCCTGGAGTTCGACGTGGTGGTGCTGGTCGAGCCGGCCGCGATCCTGGCCAGCTCCAGCCGGGGCGCCAGTGACCTGTACGTGGCGATGACCCGGTCCACCCAGCGGCTGCGGATCCTGCACAGCCGCGCGCTGCCGACCGCGCTGGCCGGTCTGAAGCCGCCCGAGTAGGCAGCGCGCCGCGGTGACCCGGCTTCGGGCCACCACGGCGCGCGGAATCGCCTCGATCAGGCAGGCTCGGTCAAGTCCGCCCTCAGGCAGGCTCGGTCAGTCCGCCCCTCAGGCAGTCAGGCTCAGACGCCCAGCCGCTGACCCACGTAGATCAGGTTCGGGTTCTTGATCTGAGGGTTCATCCGCGCCAGCGTCGGCCAGCCACCGCGGATCCGGTGGGCGACGGCGATCTTGTACAGGGTGTCGCCGGAGCGGACCGTGTAGACGCGGGTCGAGCGCGGCGGCGCGGCCGCCGGCCTGGCCGCGGGCCTGGCAGCGGGCTTGGCGACCGGCTTCCGGGTGGGCTGCTGCACCCGCACCGGGGCGGTGTTGGTGCGCAGGTACCGGCCGCAGGTCGGCCAGGCGCCGATTCCCTGGCCGATCAGGGTCCGCTCGGCGATGACGATCTGCTGGGCCTTGGTCGCCAGGTCGGCCCGTCGCGCGTACGCGCCGCCACCGAAGGCCAGCCAGGTGCTGTAGCTGAACTGCAGGCCGCCGTAGTAGCCGTTGCCGGTGTTGATCTTCCAGTTGCCACTGGACTCACACTGGGCCACCCCGTCCCAGTTGTGGGCCGGCGCGGCGTGGGCGTTGGGGCTGATGGCGGTCAGCGAGGCCACCGCGGCGGCTGTCGTGAGTGTGCCGGCCAGCGCCAGGCGAGCACGCGAGGTGGGGGCGGTCGGCGCCCGGTGGCATCCGACGTATTTCCTGGTTACGGACATGGATCCTCCCGATCCACCGTCTGCGGGGTTAGCTGTCGGATTCGGACGATCGGTGTCCGGCCGGGTGTTGGCCCGGCTTTACCCCAAGACGCACCAGGCGTCGCATTATGGGTTCCCCGCCCCTGTCTCAAGTTTCTTCCCGGGGCGACCGGCAGACAGGGCTGAACGGACCGGTTACGCCACACCTGCCATTGCCGAGGTGCCTGGTCACAGTAGCCGACGATCGAGCCAGCGCCAGACCTGCGGGGCAGCGCTGTGGACTAGTGCCAGTTCGGCCTTCGCTACAGCTGGCCGACCCCGTAAGAAATCACCAGCACCGAGAGCACCAGCGCCGACACCGACTCCACCGCCATCAGCATCTTGGCGCGCGGTGACAACGGCATCGTGTCGGTGGGGCTGAACGCCGAGGAGTTGGTCACCAAGACGTAGAGGTAATCGACGAATCCGGGCGCCCAGCCGGCCTTCAGCGAGGACCGCTTGGCGACTTCCGGCGCGGCGTCGTGATCCTCGTCCTGCGGAAACCGGAAGTCGGCGATCGGCAGCCGGGGCCGGGCGGTCTGGGTCCGGCTGACCGGGCCGCCGCGGTCGAGCTCCCAGTAGGCCAGCGCGAACACCAGGACGTTGGTGAGCCAGATCTGGCCCGCGGCCAGCAGCAGGGCGGCGGCCTGGTTCTCGTCGTGGCCCGCGACCAGCTGGCGGATCAGCAGCACCATGGCGCCCGCGTTGCTCAGGGTGATCAGCAGCACCAGGGCGATCGCCAGCCGGCGCAGCTCCCGGTTGCCGCGGGTCATCCGGCGCGGGTTGGCGGCGACCAGCGGGATGAACAGCAGCAGCTCGAGCGCGGGGATGGCGAACCTCGGCAGGAACAGCAGCTTGTTGGGCAGCAGGCTGTACAGCGCGATGGCGGCCAGGACCGCCAGAGCGGCCGGCAGCCGGGGCTCACCAGGGTGCTGCTGGTGGTTGCGCTCGATGGCCACGGGTCATTGATAGGGCATCGGGGCTCCCGCCCACCGCAGGCAGGCCGGGCGCTTAGGGTGCAGGTATGTCGGTTCTCACCCGCGCCACCCTGCTCGGCCTGGCCACCGGTGGCCGTAGCACCTCTGCCCTGGCCGCCCTGACCCTCACCAACAGCTCGTCCGGCGGAGTGCTGGGCAGCCCCTGGGCCCGCCGGCTGGCCCGGCTGGCCGCCACCGGCGAGCTGGTCGGTGACAAGCTGCCCCAGACGCCGAGCCGGTTGCAGCCGGAGGGGCTGGCGCCACGGCTGGCCTTCGGGGCCGCCGCCGGGGCGATCCTCACCCATCGCGAGGGCGGCAGCCGTGGCCGCACCGCGCTGGCCGCGGCGCTCGGCCTGATCGGGGCCGCGGCCGGCAGCCAGCTCGGGGCGTCCTGGCGGCAGGTGGCCGGGAAGCGGTTCGGCAAGGACCTGCCCGGCGCGCTGATCGAGGACGCCTGCTGCGCCGCGGCGGTGCGCTATGCCAGCCGGGCCGGCCGCCGCCGGGCTTAGTCGGCCGCTGGGTTCGGTCAGCCGCTGGGTTCGGTCAGCCGTCGGGCTTAGTCGGCCGCTGGGCTTAGTCGCAGCCCAGGGTGCTGACCGACGCGGTCGCGGTCCGTCCAGCCTGGAAGTCCGGGGCCACCTCGGCGTTGGTCAGCACGTAACCGACCTGGGACTGGTCCACGCTGGCGGCGAAGACCACCCCGTAGACCTGGCCGGTGGTGCTCAGTAGCGGCCCGCCGGAGTTGCCCGGCCGCACCCTGCCGCGCACGGTGTAGACCTCTCGGGTGACGGTGCGGTTCTGGTAGATGTTCGGGCCGGTGACCTTCGTCCGGGCGGCGACCCGGGCCGGCAGCGCGGTGAACGGGCCGTTCTCCGGATAGCCGGCGACCACTGCCGCGGTGCCGCTGGACACCGGGCCGGCGAGTCGCAACGGCTGCCGGTTCAGCCCCGGCACCAGCAGGACCGCGATGTCTCGGTTGGGGTCATAGACGACCACCCGGGCCGCCAGCGTGCTCCCGCCGGGCGCGGTGACCCGCGGGTTGGTGACACCGGCGAGCACGTGGGCGTTGGTCATCACCCGGTCGGGCGCGAAGACGAAGCCGGTGCCCGCGATGGCCCGGTTGCAGGACGGCGCCGCGCCGGTGATCTTGACGATCGAGGAGCCGGCCACCCGGATCGCGGCCGGCACCACGGCCGGATCGGGCGGGGCCACCGATGGGGCCAGCAGGGTCGAGAACGGGCCGGTGACCACGGGCAGGTCGTGCCGTTGCACCTGCCGCAGCAGGCCGGCCAGCACCTGCTGACCCTCGACCGGGATCACCCGGTCCACGGTCTGCAGCACGGTGCTGTTGCGGACCTGCCGGGCAAGGCCGGTCGCGGGGGTGTAGGCCAGCATCAGGCCCAGCAACCAGGCGAACACCAGCAGGGTGGCGACCGAGATCACCGCGCCGCCGACGCCGTCCACCGGCCCGAGCGCGGTCCGGTGGATCTGGGCGCGGAGCCGGATTCCGATGGCCTGGCCGAGAAAGTGGCCGATCATGGCGATCAGGAACACCGCGATCAGCGTGATCATCCGCTGGCCTATCGCCTGATCGGCGGCCACCGCGTCGGTGGGTGCCTTGAGCACCGACCGGGCCAGCGCGGGCGCGACCTGGACGCCGATCGCCGCGCCGGCCAGGAAACCGGCGAACGACGTGATCGAGCAGATCAGTCCGCGGCGGTAGCCGGCCGCCGCCGACAGCAAGGCCAGCACGACCAGCGCCACGTCCAGGAAATCTCCATGCATCACCAGATAGTGGCCTACCCGGCTGTGCGGCGCATGTAGGCGGCCTCGCCGCGCCGCAATCGATGGACGTCCCGGCGCAATCATGACGTCCCGGCGGATCGGTGGCCGCCCAGCCGCACTCCGACCGGCGAGTCGTCCTGCTCAGCGGCCAACGATCGGCAGCGGCCAGCGATCGGCCTAGGCAATCGACAAGGCCGCAGCGCATAGGGTCGGGGGATGGAGTACACCAAGCTCGGCTCGACCGGCCTGGACGTCTCGCGGATCTGCCTGGGCTGCATGAGCTTCGGCGTCCCCGAGCGCGGCAATCACGAGTGGACCCTGGACTCCGAGCGCAGCCGGCCGCTGATCCGGCGGGCGATCGAGGCCGGCGTCAACTTCTTCGACACGGCCAACGTCTACTCCGACGGCACCAGCGAGGAGATCCTCGGCCGGGCGCTGCGCGAGTTCGGCGACCGGGACGAGATCGTGCTGGCCACCAAGGTGCACGGCCGGATGCGGCCGGGTCCCAATGGCGCCGGCCTGTCCCGCAAGGCGATCATGTCCGAGCTGGACGCGAGCCTGCGCCGGCTGGGAGTGGACTACCTCGACCTGTACCAGATCCACCGGTGGGACGACAACGTCCCGATCGAGGAGACCATGGCGGCGTTGCACGACGCGGTGCGCTCGGGCAAGGTCCGCTACTTGGGAGCCTCGTCGATGTATGCCTGGCAGTTCGCCAAGGCCCAGCACCTGGCCGAGCGCAACGGCTGGACCCGGTTCGCGACCATGCAGAACCACTACAACCTGCTCTACCGCGAGGAGGAGCGCGAGATGCTGCCGCTGTGCGCCGATCTGGGAGTGGCGGTGATCCCGTGGAGCCCGCTGGCCCGCGGCCGGCTGACCCGGGACTGGGACGCCGGCACCGCGCGCAGCGAGACCGACGAGTTCGGCAAGATCCTGTACGTCGAGGAGGACCGGCTGATCGTCGAGCGGCTCGCTGAGCTGGCGACCGAGCGCGGGGTGTCGCGGGCTCAGCTCGCGCTGGCCTGGCTGCTGCGCAATCCGGTGGTGGCTGCGCCGATCGTGGGGGCTACGCGTTTGGAGCACCTGGAGGACGCGTTTGCCGCGCTGGACGTCTCGCTCAGCGACGCCGAGGTCGAGGCGCTGGAGAGCGGGTACCGGCCGCATCCGATCGCCGGCTTCCGCTGAGCCTGCTCAGGGTTTGACTCCCGACTGGCGCACAAACATTGTAATTCGGTCAACAAGGCTCCGGGCAATAGAACGGATCTGTGCAAGCATCCGGGCCGTCGGCAGCGGTCGGCAACTCCGCGGGAATATCCGTCGATCTCGCGCAAGCTAGACGTTTCAACGTGGGGCCAGTCCTTCTCTGGCATCATCGGCCGAATTTGACCCATCCAAATCGGCGAAGTTTCAGCAACCGATACGTCTCGATAGCTGGCCCGATTGGTGCCAGGAAAAGCGCTGTCAGAGACCCATTGATGGCATCTGCAATGCCAATGGGAAGCGAAACATAGCTGACCAAACTTCCTATCTTGGCGAGATCTTCAAGACCCCCCGTCACGGCATTCGCGGCTGTGATCTCCTTCCGAATTTCTTGAACAAGCTCGGCCTCGTCCTGGCCTGCCGCGTACCCCGCGTGCCACCGATCTAAGGCCCGGCGCAGCGAGCGCAGACGGCTGTCCTCCCGCAGTCGTAGCGCATCGTTGAACGTGCGCGGTGTGGGGAGCAACCCCGATTCGGAAAGGTAAACCCGGTACACCCTGAGGAGGTCAGGAGTGATGCTTTTCGGTCGAGTGTTATTGGGTGTCACCGCCACATCGCTCGGCAGCATGACCGGGCAACTCGAATCTTCCGCCAATCGCAGCGTATGGAGCAAGCCGAAAAAGGTACTCCAGTACGAATGTACGGCGATGAAGTCCTTGGGATTGATCCCGCCGATCGAATTCAGCAGCATCGCGACCTGAACTTCATCGTCGAAGTCAGCGCGCATTCCAAGCAGACGGTCAATTTCCTCCATCTGGCTCATTAGGCTGGGGGTGTACGCGATACCATCTTGTAGCCGCAGGCCGGACCGGACACCGATCCCCATTGCGTTATAGAACCCGGCTCCGCTCCCCAACGCTAAGGGCTCGCCGGCTAAGTCGAGATAGTCGCTATTTAGATCCTCCAGCACGCCATACATGTGTTCCATCCGGCTTTCCCAGTACGAGCCGAAAATGTCCAAGACGCCGTTGGCAAGTGGTTCCACGTACTTAGCAAGTTGGCGATGGGAGTAGTCGAGTTCGCTGACGTCGGTAGCAGCATCGATTCGATTGCCCATGCTAGGTCCGCTTCTGTCGTCCAGATACTTCATCGTGGAAGACGCAGGATTCGATTCGAGCCTCCTACTCAGGCCGAAGCAGCGTTCGTAGAGGCGAGTCACCGAGCTTCGTATATCTGGAACATCTTCACCGATTACCAAGTCCAAGAGTTCTTCTTTAATCAGTGGTTCGGCAATGATGCTTTCAGCGAGATACTGCGGCAGTGGGACTCGAGCCTGACCTAAGAGCACCAGTGTCGTCAGCGCATCCTGATAAACAGATTGAAATTCTGGAGCTTCGTACCATCCGGCGACTTCATGGGGGTTAAAGAGGTCCTCGATGTGACCCTCATAGGAGAGCCCGGTGAGCAGGACCAGCAACTGGTCGTGAGACATCACGACTCCGGGCCGGTGGGCACTCATAACGTCACCTTAAGCCCTCACCTTACGCTCAGACGTGGCTTTGGCTTGGGTGCCTAGAACCCCACAGGGGTTGGAAAGCTGTCCCAAGAGGTGCACAACGTTGTAATTCGAACATCACGCTTTGGCTGTCAGGCGTTGCCGGGGTGAGCGAGCACAGGTCGCGCAGGATGCGGCAGGCCTGAGCACCGGCCGGCGCGTGCTGCTCACAGCGAGCGCTGTCCACGGGACGCACCTGACTGTCGTGCGCCTCCTCGAGCACTTCAGGATGGACATCGGCGCCTGGCAGATGAGGGCCTAGCCGCCCTTGTCCATCGGGGTGATGCAGCGCCCGCTGGTCATCGGTAGGCCGCTTTACCCTTCTATTTACACGCTGTGCTGGATCGGCTGAGTACGCAGTGGGAGCGATATCGTCCCTGCATACGAGTCACCGCCCCGAGACAGGGCTGGCTTCGGTGAGCGAATATCCAGGATATGGAGTGGTCAGGTGTGGAGCCGTCTGAACCGTGAAGTCGATCCGGTCGAGATCGTGTGGGTACTCGTCCTGGGTGTGCCACTCGTGATTCTGTTCGCCTTGCCCGAGCACCGCGATGCAGCAGTGGCTCTGATTGCTGGGGTCGTCTTCTGTGACTTTAGGATGGCCATTGTGCGTCGCCGAGCAAGGCGACGGCTTCAACAATTGCCGACTGGACTGGCGACTGTCTCTTTGAGGGAAACGGCGTACCTGCCGGTCCCGCCTGCGACCGTATGGGCCTTGCTGCACCCTGCCGAATCGGCGCCGCTCATCAATCCCGACATCGTGAAGGGATACCGCGTACCCGGGACGCCCGACGGTGTCGGTGAACAGCAGGCGTTCATCGACACTGCTGGCAACACGACGGTGATTGAAGTCATCGAATACTCGCACGGGCAGAGGGCAACTACGCGACAGGTCTCGCCGAAGCCACCAGTAGACACGCTGAGCACCTGGGCTGTGCAGTCCAACGGTGACGGCTGCATCGTTTCCTTCCAGCAGGACATAACGGTGTCACCGGCACAGCGACCGGATGCCGAGGCGCAGAATGGCTGGCGCGCCGGCGTACGCGACATGCTGCAAAGAGTTCGGCAAACGCTGCATGACCGGCCTTACCCGAATGTGGCTGGCGATCACGTTGAACAAACTTTGACCGAAAACCCGCCACCTGACCACAGATGACCTTGATCCGGAGACAGCCCCTGGCAAGCCCGCGTGAGGCACCCGCCCACTGAATATTGGATTTAAGGGCGGGAGGGGAGTTAGTCCCCGAGATGACTACGGAGGTGAGCCCTTCGTATGTCAGCAACGCGGCTGTACCTGCCCTCACCAACCATCGCTCAGCCGGTCCTGATCGTCGGTGTGCCAGCATGCCTGGCCGTACTGGAACGAAGCACCAAGTATGCCGAGAGGAATCCGGGCGGGCCGGTGAGCCTGGCGTGGGCCTCCTCGAGCCAGCCCTCCCACGCGCCGCCACAGTAGGAGGATCGCCGCGAGCCCTGGCCGGGCTAGTAGAAGCGGTTAGGCTCGTGCGGCTTCGACGTCTGACCGCACACGCCCACAACGCGCATGCATGACTCATCTGGTCCGGTGTTGCGGTTCCCAGAATCGGCGTTATGGGATGCACGGTGCCCCTGTGGGGTGCGGAGGGGTCAGGCGGCGGCGGCGTCAGGGTTGGAAAGCTGTTCGGTCAGGGGCGCAAACGTAGGCGGTGACGGTGGCGTTGCCGCACTCGCTCTCTCGCTCTCGGCGGCCCAAGCGTGCTAGTCAGCTGTTGGATTCGATGTACTCCTCGGCGTCCTTGTTCTTGGTGTTCACCCCGGCGCCAGCTTGGTGCTCGGCATAGAACTGCAACCACGCCATCGCCAATTGGTGACGCAGCTCGGGTGTGGTGCTTTTTATGAGGTCCGGGATCGCCTCACGCTCCTCCTCGTCCAGATGCTCGCCGTTCTCGGCACGGGCCTTGCCGACCGCCTCGAACCAGTCTTCGCTGCCTACTCGGTGCCTGCGGGCCTCGGCGACCGCGTCGCGAATCTTGTTGTGATCCTCGATCGCGTCCTCGGTTTCATCCTCGGGGTCGCCGGCTATACCCTTCTTCAGCAGCGCTGGGTAGAACACCGTCTCCTCGGCATCAGCGTGGGTGTTCAACCTGGTTGTCAACACCTCCCACACGGCCGCCAACTCCACATCGCTGGTGGCGTAGTCCAGGTAGAAGAACTGGCGCCGAAACCAGTCATGATCGGCATAAATCAAATCGACGATGTCTGCCATCCCGCGCTCCGTTCAGTTTGCTCGAGCGTGCTCCGCCAGCTGAGGCCATGCCTGTGGACTCTATGGCCTCACGACCCCGACTGACCGGCATCACCATCGCAGATGACGGCGCGCGCCCTTCGGCTGTCCTCATGCTGCGGGGCGGCCTGGTGCGGATTGCGCGCACAGACCCGAGGCGGCAAGCACCCTCCTGCCGGCGATTGCCAACTCACTCGCTTATGCCACTTCATTCGCCTGCACATGCGACCAGGGCTGCGGATGTGCGGAACGAGGCTAGGGCGCGAGTCACCTGCATCGGAATCACGTTCGGCGCAGCGTCTCCGGCGCGCGGAACGCGATCATGGCAGCGGCCAGCAGCACCGCTGTGGAGAGGGCGAAGGCGCTGGAGAAGCCGGCGCTGTCGGCCAGCGCCCCGGCCAGGATCGGCCCGGTCAGGCTGCCGATGTCACCGGCCATCTGAAAGGCAGCCACCGCCGTGCCGCCCCGGCCGCCGGCCACGTCGCCGAGCATCGCCCCCGGCGCCACGCTGAGCAGGCCGCTGCCCAGGCCGAATACCACCATCGCCACCAGGAACAGCGGCAGGGAGTGGGGTAGCACCAGCAGGAACGTTCCGGTGGCGCTGACCAAGCAGCCGCTCAGCAGCAGCGGCCGGCGCCCCCGGCGGTCGGCGAGCCGGCTGCCCAGGGTGAGAGTGAGGATATTCGCGGCCGTGAACACTGTCAGCCCGATCCCGGTCCAGATCGGAGAGCGGTGCAACACCTCGACCACCAGCAGCGGCACCAGCGCCGCCCGGACGCCGATCGCGGCCCAGTTCTCGGCCAGGTTCACCCCGGCCGCGGCCCGGAAGGCGGGCATCTTGAAGGCCTCCCGGACGGTGAGCAGCGGCTGCTCGGAGCGGGTCGCCGGCTGCCCCTGCTTGTTGAGCCGGCGCGGCAGCATCAGCAAACCCACCCCGCCGGCCGCGGCCAGGGTGACCGCGTACAGGAAGAAAGGGGCCCGCAGCGACCAACCGGTCACCACGCCGCCCAGGCCCGGGCCGGCGATGCCACCGAACAGGAAGCCGCCGGTGAAGGCGCCCATCGCCCGGCCCCGCTGCTCCGAAGAGGTGACGCTGAGCAGCAACGAGGCGGCCGACACCGAGAACATCGCCGAGCCGATCCCGCCGATTCCGCGCAACGTCAGCAGCTGGCCGTAGTTGGCCGACAATCCCGCCAGCGCGCTGCTGACGGCGACGATGGTGATGCCCGCGCCCAGGACCAGGCGCTCGCCAAAATGGTTGACCAGCTTGCCGCAGCCCAGGGCCGACACCAGCCGCATCAGGGCGAACGCGCTGATCACCGCACCCGCCGCGGTGTAGGACACCCCGAAGCTGCGGGCGAAGACCGGGATCGCCGGGGCCACGATTCCGAAGCCGGCGGCCACGAAGAACGCCACCGCCGACAGCACCGCGACCTCGACCGGCAGGCCCCGCAGTGGGCCCCGCCGGATCACGGCTTGGGGGGTCTGCTCCTGGGGCTTGGCCGCCTTGACCAGGCTGGGCACCTCCGTCACCGCGGACTCGGTCGGGCCGATGCCGTCCGGGGTGATGGGCGGCTGCGCGGACGACATCCGCCCAGCATGCCTGACGGGGATGGCTCGACACTCGCCCGGCATGCTCGAAAAGGGTGTCGCTCACAGCACTCGGAGCCGACCGCGGGCGGGGGCTCCGCGGTCGGCTCCGGCGCCGGCCGGCCAGTGCTGTTCAGGCCGGTGGCCGGTCAGGCGGCGTTGGTCAGGCGGTGACGCGCCGCCGCATCAGGCAGAGCGCGAACCCGATGAACGCCAAGCCGAGCCCCAGACCCGCGAGCAGGCTGGTCGAGGCGCCGGTGAAGGCGAGCGAGCGTCCCGGCGAGGCCAGTCCGGCTTCTTGCTCGTTGCCGGCGCCGACGCCGACGCCGGCACCGTTGCCGATGGGCCGGTCAGAGCCCCGGTTATCGGTGATCGGCAGGACCTCGAAGGCCGGCGGGATCACCGGCTGCGGGGCGGGGTTTCCCGGGGTGCCGGGCGTTTCGGGTCCGGCCGGGGTGGCCGGGGTGCCGCAGTTGGCGTTGGCTGAGCCGGCGATGCCGGCGCCGTTGCCGCAGACCGTCACCGGCACGGTGACCGGGGCGTTGACGATCGGCTGGTTGTTACCCGGGGTGCCGGGGTTGGAGCCGCCCGAGGACGAGCCGGCCGGGGTGCCGCAGCTGGCGTTGGCCGAGCCGGCCACCCCGACGGCGTTGCCGCAGACCGTCACCGGCGCGGTGACCGGGGCGTTGACGGCGGGCTGGTTGTCACTCGGGGTGCCGGGGTTGGAGCCGCCGGACGGGCCGGCCGGGGTGCCGCAGTTGGCATTCGCTGAGCCGGCGATGCCGGCGGCGTTGCCGCAGACCGTCACCGGTGCGGTGACCGGGGCGTTGACGGCGCCGGACTGCGATCCGCTGTCCGAGCCGCCCCCCGAGGACGAGCCCGCGGGGGTCCCGCAGCTGGCGTTGGCCCGGCCGACGGCGTTGCCGCAGACGGTCACCGGCGCGGTGACCGGGGCGTTGACGGCGCCGGACTGCGAGCCGTTGCCCGAGCCGCCGGTCGAGCCGCCCGAGGACGAGCCCGCGGGGGTGCCGCAGCTGGCATTAGCCGAGCCGGCCACCCCGACGGCGTTGCCGCAGACGGTCACCGGTGCGGTGACCGGCGCGTTGACGGCGCCGGACTGCGAGCCGCTGTCCGAGCCGCCGGTCGAGCCGCCCGAGGACGAGCCTGCCGGGGCGCCGCAGCTGGCGTTGGCCCGGCCGACGGCGTTGCCGCAGACCGTTACCGGAGCGGTGACCGGCGCGTTGACGACGCTGGCCCGCGAGCCGTTGCTGCCCGAGTTGGCAGCCGGCGTGCAACTTGCGGCGGCCCGACCGAGGACGCCGACGGCGTTGCCGCAGACCGTCACCGGAGCGGTGACCGGCGCGTTCAGTGCCGACCGCCGGGAGTGCGACCAGCCGTGGTTGCCAGCCGCCTGCGACCCGGACGACGCAGCCGCGTTGCCGGAACCACCGGCGTTCGGCTGGGCCGTCGCCGACCCGCTGCCGGCCTGAGAACGCCCGAGCACCGACACCGCGTTGCCGCTGATCCTGACCGGCGCGGACACCGGCAGGTTCACCGTGGCGCGCCGGGCACTCGACGAGCCCGAGCCGGTCGAAGTGACCGAAACCGAAACCGAAACCGAAGCCGACGCCGACGCCGACGCTGACGATCCGGGGTGGCTGTGCCGGGCATGCCGGTCCAGCACCGAAACGGCGTTACCGCTGACCGTCACACGTGCTGAGATCGGCGCGTTGACCGTGGGGTGATGGCCGCCGATCACACCGTGCGACCCATCGGCTGAGGCGATGCCGGATCCGAGGATCCAGGCCCCGCCGACGAATATGCCTGTCGTGAGACAGCGCTTTGTCCAGAGATTCATGACAGAGATTCCTTCGCTTGTGGGCTCTTCGGGAAAGGGCTGCTGACAGCCCTGGGGACCTTCGCGTGGCGGGCGCTACCGCGGTTGCGGTGGCCGGCCCGGCGAGGTCTAGTCCGGAGAGGTCGAAGGTGCGGTTGCCCGCTCACGCGGCGGCGTGTGGTCACGGCCGCGGCAGTCGCCAGCCGGCGTGTTGCCGAGGCTGGAAAGGTCGGTGGGAGCCAGGCCGGAGTCCAGCGGGTGATGCCCACCGCTGAGACCCGGTCCCGGAACGGTGCCGGGCCGGTGGCCTACCGGCGGGGTCGAAGGCTGCTGCGGCAGCGCCGGGCCGGCTGCGGTCTCACCGACCGGCCGCTGGCTCGGGTGCTGCCCGGCCGGCTTGTCGATCGACGCCACGTCGCTGGACGGACCGCTGAGGCCACCCTGGTTACCTGCAGTAGCAGCCGGAGCCGGCAGCCCGGTCGCTTCGGCCGCCTGCTGGGCCGACGGGAGGACCTGGGCGGGCTTGACCGGACGGGCCGGCAGAACCGGCAGCGCCGGGGCGATAACGGTGGGGACGACGGCTGCCGGGCCGGGAACCGACACGGCGGGCAGCACCGAAATGGCCGGGGCCGGCGTGCGCAGCACTGGCGCCGCCGGCAGCGGCACGGCGGACGCCGACCGGGTCACCTCAGCCGCCACCTTGACCACGGTGGAGACGGATCGCCGGGCGGCGCCTGACCCGGGGGCCGGCGTCGCGCCAGAGGCGTCAGATCGCGCCTTCGATAGCGTGCCGAGCCCGCCGGCGGCGCCTGCCGCGGCTGATCCTGTCGAGCCGGTTTTGCGTTGTGAAATAGGGCTAATCTGTACTGCCTGAGTCGCTGCCGATGGCCGGCTGGAGTGCCGGCCTGCCGGTGCTGTGACCGAGCCGGCGCCAGCGGCGTCCGGGCGAACCGACGCGTCACTGGTCGTGCTCACGGCGGGGCGCTGCGGCGCGCCGGACGGGGCAGCCTCGGCGGCTGGGGCCTGGCTCAGGGAGCCCGCCAGCCAGAGGCCGGCGGTCAGCGTGCCGACGGCCAGGCCGCGGTGCACCCACGGCCGGATCCGCCTCGTGAGAGGCGCCGTTGCGGCCCGATGGGCACCGGTGTAGCCCGCGCTGCGTACCGGTGTCAAGGACACCGGGAGCTGCTGGGCCACGGACGTCACGACGCACTCCAAACCGTAGTAAACCTGATTACTCAGAGTGTTCAACGACGGAGTTTGGTGGGGGTAACGCGTCAATGTGGTTGTTTGTCGCATTCCAGTGCCGGCTGGCTCGACGACCGCCACGGGCCCCGTCGTAAGGTAGGCCGGTGATCGAGTTGGCCGAGGCCCGCCGGGTGCTGCTGGCGGCCTGCCCGCGGCCGGAGCCGGTTCGGCTCGACTCGGCCGGAGCCGATGGCTGCGTGCTGGCGGCGGACGTGATCGCGCCCGCGAACGTGCCGCCGTTCGACAACAGCAGCGTCGACGGTTACGCGGTGCGCGCGGTGGACGTCGCCGGCGCCGCCGAGAGCAGTCCGGTGCGCTTGCACGTGCTCGGCTCGGTGCTGGCCGGTTCGGTGGCCGGCCGGCCGGTCGGCGAGGGTCAGGCCTGGAAGGTGATGACCGGCGCCCCGCTGCCGGAGGGCGCCGACGCGGTGGTGATGGTGGAGCGGACCTCGGCCACCCGCACCAGGCAACTCGGCACGGCCGGTGACCTGGTCGAGGTGCTGAGCGGGGTCGCCGCCGGCGCGGGGGTGCGCCGGGCCGGTAGCGACGTGCGGGCCGGTGAGCTGGTGCTGGCCGCCGGGACGGTGCTGCGCCCGGCGCACTTAGGGGTGCTGGCCAGCGTAGGCGCCGAACAGGTCCAGGGCTACCGGCGGCTGCGGGTGGGCGTTCTGGTGACCGGTGACGAGCTGGTGACCGGCGGCGCCGAGCTGCGTCCCGGCCAGATCTATGAGTCCAACCGGGCAATGCTGCTGGCGCTGCTGGTGCGGGCCAACTGCGAGCCGGTGGATCTGGGGGTGGCCGGTGACGACGTCGCCGGCCTGCACGAGCTGCTCAGCTCGGCCCTGCGGCGCTGCGATGCGGTGCTGACCTGCGGTGGGGTGTCGATGGGTGACTCCGACCCGGTCCGGGCGGTGCTCGATCAGTTCGGTGGCCTGAACTGGCTGCAGGTGGCGATCCGGCCGGCCAAGCCCTTCGCGTTCGGGGTGCTGCCCGGCCCGAGCGGTCCGGTGCCCGTGCTGGGCCTGCCCGGCAACCCGGTGTCGGCCCTGGTCAGCTTCGAGCTGCTCGCCCGGCCGGCGCTGCGCCAGATGATGGGCCACCCGGACCCGTACGGCTGCACCGTCCTGGGCATCGCCGACGCGCCGCTGCCGCGCCCGCACGGGGACGGCCGCACCGCCTTTCTGCGGGTCAGCTGCCGGTTCGGGCCGGACGGCCGGCTGCACGTGCGGCCGGTGGCCGGCCAGGACTCCCACCAGCTGTCGGCTTCGGCGGCTGCCACCGGGCTGGCCGAGGTCCCGGACGGCCGCCGGGTCGAGGCCGGCGACGAGCTTCCGGTGCACTTGCTCAGCTGAGTGCGGAACCGCGCCAGCGGAGTTCAGGCCAGGCCTGCCACGTATTCGCTGATTGATAGCGCGAATTCTTCCGCACCTGCGATTACAGTTCGAAGCCATGACGACCTTCCGGATCCGGGAAGCCGCCGAGCTGCTCGGCGTCAGCGACGACACGGTGCGGCGGTGGGCCGAGGCCGGCCGGCTGCCCACCATCACCGAAGGCGGCCGGCTGGCGATCGAGGGCGCGGAGCTGGCCCGGTTCGCCACCGAGCTGGCCGCCTCGGCCGAGCGCTCCGCGATCCGGCCGATGGCCAGCGAGTCGGCGCGCAACCGGCTGGTCGGCCTGGTCACCCGGGTGGTGCGCGACACCGTGATGGCGCAGGTCGAGATGCAGGCCGGGCCGTTCCGGATCGTGTCGCTGATGAGCCGCGAGGCCGCCGACGAGCTGGGCCTGCAGCCGGGCACCCTGGCGGTCGCCTCGGTCAAGGCCACCAATGTGGTGGTCGAGGTCCCGGCCGGTGCCTGAACGGCCGCGCCGAGTCGCGGCGGTGGTGGCCATGCTGGCGCTGACCGCCGGCTGCCAGCAGGACGCCGCGCCGGCGTCGGGCGGGGCCAGCAACCAGGTCGGCGGCACGGTGACGGTGTTCGCGGCCGCCTCGCTCACCGAGACGTTCGGCACGCTGGCCCGGCAGTTCGAGGCCGCCCATCCCGGAACCCGGGTCACGCTCAACATCGGCGCCAGCTCCGCCCTCGCGCTGCAGATCACCCAGGGCGCCCGGGCGGACGTCTTCGCTTCGGCCGCCGCGGTGAACATGGATCAGCTGGTGCGGGCCGGCGCGGTGGGCGAGGTGCGTGATTTCGCGGCCAACGTCCTGCAGCTCGTGGTTCCGGCGGACAACCCGGCCGGCGTGCGCGGGCTGGCCGACCTGGCCCGTCCCGGGGTCAAGGTGGCCCTGTGCCAGGTCCAGGTGCCGTGCGGCGCCGCCGCGGTCGCGGTGCTCGGCAAGGCCGGCGTACGGGTCACGCCGGTCACCCTGGAGGAGGACGTGAAGGCGACCCTGACCAAGGTGCGCACCGGCGAGGTCGATGCCGGCCTGGTGTACCTGACCGACGTCCGGGCGGCCGGCACGGCGGTGCGGGGCATCGAGATTCCGGCCGCGCTCAACACCAGCACCCGGTATCCGATCGGCGTCCTGCGCGAAGCCCGCAACCCGGCCGGCGCGCAGGCCTTCGTGGCCTACGTGCTGTCCGCCGCCGGCCAGGATGTGCTGTCCGCCGCCGGTTTCACCCAGCCATGAACCGGACTGTCCGTGGCGTCGAGGCGGGCCGGCGGGTCGCGCCTGAGCGGCTGACCGTCGGGCGCGGGGTGCCCGCGGTGCTGGCCGCGCCTGCCGCGATCGGCTTCTGCTTTCTGCTGGTCCCGCTGCTGGCGTTGCTGGTGCGCGCTCCGTGGCGAGGGCTGCCCGGCCTGCTGTCGGACCCGGTGGCGCTGACCGCGCTGCGGCTGTCGCTGCTGTGCGCCACCGCGGCGACGGCGGTCTCGATCGTGCTGGGGGTGCCGCTGGCCTGGGTGCTGGCCCGGGCGCGGTTTCCGGGGCTGGCGGTGCTGCGCGCGCTGGTCACGGTGCCGCTGGTGCTTCCGCCGGTGGTCGGCGGCCTGGCGCTGCTGCTGGCCTTCGGGCGCAACGGCATGGTCGGACGGCACCTGGACGCCTGGTTCGGTCTCACACTGCCGTTCAGCACCGCCGGCGTCGTGGTGGCCGAGACGTTCGTGGCGATGCCGTTCCTGGTGGTCACCGTCGAGGGCGCGCTGCGCTCGGCTGACCGGGAGCTCGAAGAGGCCG
The DNA here is from genome assembly GCA_036389035.1 of Jatrophihabitans sp. NCBI lineage: Bacteria > Bacillati > Actinomycetota > Actinomycetes > Jatrophihabitantales > Jatrophihabitantaceae > Jatrophihabitans > Jatrophihabitans sp. Next base: position 42,399 of record DASVQQ010000034.1, on the reverse strand, counting down.
CGGCCACCCTGGGCGCCGGCCGGCTGACGGTCTTCATCCGGATCACGCTGCCGCTGGTGGCGCCGTCGCTGCTGGCCGGCGCGGTGCTGTGCTGGGCCCGGGCGCTGGGGGAGTTCGGGGCCACCATCACCTTCGCGGGCAACAACCCCGGCACCACCCAGACCCTGCCGCTGGCCGTCTACAACGCCCTGCAGACCGATCCCGAGCCGGCGATCGCGCTGAGCCTGGTGTTGCTGCTGGCCGCCGCGGCGGTGCTGGTGCTGCTGCGTGACCGGTGGCTGCGTCCGGTGGGCGCGCCGTGACCGGCCTGCGGGTGACCGGCCCGGCCGCCGGATCCGAACGGGACTCCGGAGCCGGCCTGCGGGTGAGCGGCGAGGTTGAGCGCGGCGGCTTCCGGCTGGCGCTGGACTTCACGGTGGCAGCCGGTGAGGTGCTCGGGGTGCTGGGGCCCAACGGGGCCGGCAAGACCACCCTGCTGCGGACCCTGGCCGGCCTCGGCGCGCTGTCGCGGGGACGGATCGAGCTGGCTGGCACGGTGCTGGACGACGCGGAGCGGGGCCTGTTCGTGCCGCCCGAGCGGCGTCCGGTCGGGCTGGTGTTCCAGAACTACCGGCTGTTCCCGCACCTGACGGTCCGGGACAACGTGGCTTTCGCGGCCCGGGCCCGTGGCGCTCGCCGCCAGCCGGCCCGGCGGCGGGCCGAGGACTGGCTGCAGCGGTCCGGGCTGGCCGAGTTCGCCGGTCGCAAGCCGGCCGAGCTGTCCGGCGGCCAGGCTCAGCGGGTCGCGCTGGCCAGGACGCTGGCCGCCGACCCCGACCTGCTGCTGCTGGATGAGCCGCTGGCGGCCCTGGACGCCCGCACCCGGCTCGAGGTGCGCGGCGAGCTCCGCCGGCACCTGCGCGCGTTCGGCGGCCCGAGCCTGGTGGTCACCCACGATCCGCTGGAGGCGATGGTGCTGACCGACCGGCTGCTGGTGATCGAGGACGGCCGGGTGGTGCAGCAGGGCACCCCGGCCGAGGTGGCCCGCCGGCCGGCCAGCCAGTACGTCGCCCGGCTGGTCGGGCTGAACCTCTACCCGGGCGTGCTCGGCGCCGACGCGGCGGTGGCTCTGGACGACGGCGGCGTGCTGCACGCCCACGGCGACGGGACCGGCGGTCAGCTCGGCGAACTCGGAGGTCAGCTCGGAGGTCAGCTCGGCGGGACCGGAGGTCAGCTTGGCGAACTCGGAGGTCAGCCCGGAGGTCAGCTCGGCGGGACCGGCGGCGAGCTCGGCGAACCGGGGCCCCCTAGCCGCCGGGTGCTGGTCGCCCTGCGTCCCAGTGCCATCTCGCTGCACACCGAGCGGCCCCGGTACGCCAGCCCGCGTAACGTCTGGCCGGGAACCGTCACCGGCGTCGAGCTGCTCACCGACCGGGTGCGCGTCCAGGTCAGCGGCAGCCCGCCGGCCCTGGTCGACGTGACGCCGGACGCGGTGGCCGAGCTCGACCTGGCCGCCGGCTCGCCGGTGTGGCTCAGCGCCAAGGCCACCGAGATCGACTGCTACCCCGACCCGCGCTGACAACCGCGATCCGACCCGGACGCCGACGCTGCGAGCCCGACCGGGGTGACGCTGCGAAACCCGACCCGGATGACGGTCCGAAACCGACCGACAGTGAGGAGCCCGCGATGCCCAGCCTGAGTCCGACGGCGATGCGCCGGCTGGTCCAGACCGCCCGGGTCGCCCGGCTGGCCACCGTGGACGCCGCCGGCCGCCCACACCTGGTGCCGGTGTGCTTCGTCCTGATCGGCGGCGAGGGCGGCGCCAGCGGCCCGAGCGACGACCACGGCGGCCGGGTGCACATCGCGGTCGATCACAAGCCCAAGCGCAGCACCGAGCTGCGCCGCACCGCCAACCTGCGAGCGACCGGCCAGGCCTGCCTGCTGATCGACCACTACGACGAGGACTGGTCACAGCTGTGGTGGGTGCGCCTGGACGGCCATGGCGCGCAGGTGGACGATCCCGGCGAGGTCAGTCGGGCCCTCGACGCGCTGGCCGCCAAGTACCCGCAGTACCGCGAGCACCGTCCGGACGGCCCGGTGCTCACCATCGAGATCCAGGCCTGGCGCGGCTGGGCCGCGACCGCCCGCGCCTCCCTGTTCGACGAGTAGCGATTCCGTGCGCTCCAACGTTCGAAATCGCTACGCGTCGGGCTACGGCCTGGACTACGGCCCTCGGCCTGCGGCTGGCGCGGGATTCGGGGGGCGGTCAGCCAGCCCGCGCTACTCGCTGTGCGAGCCGGCCCGTCCCGGTTCGGTGTCGCCGACCCAGACGGACTTGGTGTTGCAGAACTCGCGGATCCCGTGCACCGACAGCTCCCGGCCGTAGCCGGAGTTCTTGATGCCGCCGAAGGGCAGCTCGTTGTACGAGGTGGTCATGCCGTTGATGAACACCGCCCCGGCCTCCAGGTCGCGGGCAAAGGCCTCCTGCTCTTCGGGGTCGGTGGTCCAGGCATTGGAGCCCAGCCCGAAGTGGGTGCTGTTGGCCAGCGCGACCGCCTCGTCGTAGGACTGCACCCGGTACAACCCGGCCACCGGGCCGAAGACCTCCTCGGCGAACATCTCCATCTCGGGGCTGAGCTCGGCGACCACGGTCGGCGGGTACCACCAGCCGGGCCGGTCGATCGGCTCGCCGCCGCACAGCACCTTGGCGCCCTTGTCGACGGCGTCGCGGACCTGGCCGGCCACGTCGTCGCGGCCCTGCTCGGTGGCCAGCGGGCCGATGTCGGTGTCGCTGTCCATCGGGTCACCGATCGTCAGGGCGCTCATGCTCTCGACGAAGGCGGCGGCGAAGGCGTCATAGACGTCGGCGTGCACGATGAAACGCTTGGCCGCGATGCAGGACTGCCCGTTGTTCTGGCAGCGCGCGGTGGTGGCCACCTTGGCCGCCTTGGCGATGTCGGCCGAGGGCATCACCACGAACGGGTCGCTGCCGCCGAGTTCCAGGACGGTCTTCTTGAGGTTGCGCCCGGCGGCCTCGGCCACCGAACGACCCGCCGCCTCGCTGCCGGTCAGCGTCGCCGCGGCCACCCGGTCATCGCCGAGGATGGCCTCGACCTGGCTGGCGCCGATCAGCAAGGTCTGGAACGAGCCGTCCGGAAAGCCGGCCCGGCTGAACAGGTCCTGCATGAACAGCGCGGTCTGCGGCACGTTCGAGGCGTGCTTGAGCAGGCCGGCGTTGCCGGCCATCAGCGCCGGGGCGGCGAACCGCATCGCCTGCCACAGCGGAAAGTTCCACGGCATGATCGCCAGCACCGGCCCGAGCGGCTGGTAGCGGATGTAGGCCTGGGTGGCGCTGACCTTGCCGGGCTCGACCTGCTCGCTGCTCAGGAACGCCTCGGCGTTGTCCGCGTAGAACCGGCAGGCCTTGGCGCACTTGGCCACCTCGGCCTTGGCCGAGGCCAGCGTCTTGCCCATCTCGGTGGTCATCATGGTCGCGATCTGGTCCTGCTCGTCGTCCAGGATGTCGGCGGCGGCGCGCATCCAGCCGGCCCGGTCGGCGAAGCTCGTCCGGCGCAGGGCCTGAAAACCCTGGGCGGCCGCTTCGAGCCGGGTGTCGATCTCGGCGTCGGTCAACGCCTCGAAGGTGGTGATCACCTCGCCGGTGGCGGGGTTGGTCGTCGCGATGGGCATCTGCGAACTCCTGCGTCGATGTCGATGGACTCCGGCGGGTCGCCGACCCGCGTTCCCAGGCTAGTCCCGGGCCTCGGCGATCAAATCGCCGGTGACCTGCACCAGCCACGGCGCGACCTCGACGCTGAGTACGCCGCGCGCCACGCTCAGGTCGTCCTCGGTGGCCAGCCGCCGGACGTCCAGGTCGGGCGTGGCCCTGACCACCGTCATCCCCGTGCCGATCTTGTCGGCGAGCGGGCCGGATGCCACCAGCAGGCCCCGCTCGTCCAGCCGCTGCAGGAACGCCAGGTGCTCGATCAGGTCCGGGTGCTCGGACAGGGGCTGGCCGGCCACCACGGCCGGCCCGGGCTGGTGCAGCAGGACGTACCAGTCGGTGGCCGGCGGAGGGGCTGGGTCCAGTCGCCGCTGGAAGGCTTCCAGCACGAGTGGCCAGCCGCGCTCGTACTCGTCGTGGGCGCCCCGCGGATCGGCCAGCCGGTGCCAGCCGCGGTGCTCCAGGCTCACCGCCGTCGAACCGTCGAGGTCGGTGAACCGCACCGACAGCTCGGTGGCGCGGCTGGCGTCATGGCCGGGATGCCAGCTCAGTTCCAGGCTGTTCGGCGGGTCGATGCTGAGCACCTTGCCCCAGATCGAGCGCTGGTTGCCCGATCGCTCGACAAGCTGGTCGCCTTCGAACGCGATTGTGCCGCCCGCGCCGAAGACACTGTGGTTGGCCAGCGGCCACCACGAGCCGATGTGGGCGGTGAACAGGGCGAAGGCGGTCTCCGGCGGCGCGGCGACCACCACCTCACGACGGACTGGCGCCGGTTGGGTCATGGTCGGACCTCCTGATCTCTCGGTCTGTCTCTCGGCTGGTTTCTCGGGTGGCGCGCTGCTCCGAATCGCGCTCTCGGGTGGCGCGCTGCTCTGGATCGGCTTCTCGGATCGAGCGCTGCTCGGCCTGGACGTAGTCGGCGAAGGCGGCCAGGGCGGTGTCCCACACGCCGACCAGCCACTGCTGGACGCCGATCAGGCCCTCGGGCGCCAGCGCGTAGAGGTTGCGGGTGCCTTCGCTGCGGTGCCGCACCAGGCCGGCGCCTTCGAGCACCCGCAGGTGCTTGCTGACGGCTGGACGTCCGATCGGCAGCTGCTCGGCCAGCTCGCCGACCGGTCGCGGGCCGGCGTGCAGCAGTTCCAGCAGCCGGCGGCGCATCGGGTCACCGAGCGCGTCGAGAGCGGCCTCGGCCGCTGATTGGTTACTCATAGGCAACGGTTACTCTAGAGTGACCAATGCTTTGGCGCAAGGGGAAGATTCTCTGAAAGTGAGTAGACGGGGACTTCAATAGTTACACTTATAGTGATACGATTGAAGTATGCAGCGGCGGGAACTCGAACGCCTGATCGGGGACCTCGCTGAGGCGCAATGGGGCCTGATGACGTCTGCGCAAGCGCGTCGGTCCGGAGTGTCGCGCGTCCAACTTGCCCGCCTGGCCGGTGACGGAGCCCTGATTCGCCTCGCGCACGGGGTGTACAGGCTCCATGGAGCGGCAGGCATTGAGCACCTGGAACTTCGCGCAGCATGGCTCGGGCTCGATCCCAAGCGGATGGCTGCCGATCGCCTGCGCAAGCGGACTGAGGAAGCCGTCGTCTCACATGCCTCGGCGGCCAGACTTCACCAACTAGGTGATTTGGACGCCGACCGGCACGAGTTCACGCTTGTCGACCGCAAGCAGTCCCGCCGTTCCGACGTGCGGCTCCACCGAGGATTTCTCCCGCTCGATGACATAGCGGTCATCGCGGGGCTTCCTGTCACGAGACCGGAGCGCGTCGTCGTTGACCTTCTCACGGACCGCCACGACGGGGAGCACGTTGCGAGAGTGCTTGCGGGGGCGGTCGCCTCGCGTTCGATAAACCTTGAGCGGCTCGCTCCGCGGCTGGGACCCTTCGCGGCACGTTTCGGATTTCCGGTTGGAGAAGGTGAGCAGGTGCTGGCCCACCTACTCGAGCTAGGCGGCGCCACTGACCAGGTGGTGGCCGATGGACTCATCGAAATTGCGCGAGCGCATAACCTTGGTCTGGCCGAGATGCTGCGGGCTGTCAGCGCGCCGGGAGCACTAGAGCTATCGGAGACGCTGCAGGTCGCTCTGCGCGTACTTCAGCACCAAGCTGTCAGTACAGCTGTGCTCTAGGGCTTTCAGCCGGGCCCCATCTAGCTATGCGGCTGGTCGGAACAGCGAAGGAGACCCATGCAGTTCACTGCGATACACCGCATGCTCGGCCTGGAACCACAGCCCTTGACGCGGCAAATCATCGATGACGCGGTCGCTGCAAGGCTGGCGGAGCAACCCGATCTCGACTGGAAGCGGGAGCGCTATGAGGGCAAAGCTGACTGGCAGGAGGAATTCGCCAAAGACGTCGCAGCAATGGCTAACACTGGCGGGGGCCTTTTGGTACTCGGGATCAACGAGCACCGGCACACATCAGAGGCGGACACAATTGCAGGCGTCCAGCCGTTAAGTGACAGTGATGAACGCACCCTGCGCCAGGTCGCGTTCAGCCGGATCGCGCCGCCTGTGTCGGGAATCGCATTCGCCAATATGGTCGGGGAAGACGGAGCGTGCGTCGTCGCGGTCTGGGTTCCGCCATCCAGCGATGTGCCGCACCTCGTGTACCGCCAAGCGCTGTTCGGTGCCCCGTTCCGGGACGGTACGCGGACGGAATGGATGCGCGAGCAGCAGATCCAGGCCGCCTATCGTCGCCGCTTCGACGCGCGTTCGGATCAGGGCGCAACGCTCGATGCCTTGTGGGATGAGCTCTCGGTCAATAGCCCAAGCGATCGGCGTATTGCTTCGTAGGGGTTGCCGTGCCTAATCCACCTCGACCCAGCGCGCTGGGGCGGATCGACCAGACAGCCGCCCGCGCCATCCTTGCCGACTCACTCACCGTGCGCAGAAGTCTTCTCGATCCGAACGCCCTCTCGCCGCTCAGAGACAACGCAGGCGAGTTGACTGATCCTCGCCCCGGTCCTCGCCGCATGACAGCCCGGTACAGGCTCGAACAATTGGACAATCCCCGGTACAGATCCGCAAACGGCTCAGTGCACGACGACGGCTCGGTGTCCATGTGGTGGTCGCTAGGCGGCAGCCTGCAGGCCGAAATCGGGGAATGGAACGAAGTGTCCGCCTCCTTCGTGGAGTCCGCAGTCGGCGATTTTATAGCCCTGCTAGGTGCTGCTGCCCGACGCCTCGGCATCGGGGCAGCCTACGAGGTCCGCGCTGGGCTCGTCTTCAGACCGACTGGACCTATCGTTATCCGCCTCCCTGCGCCCGGCGTGGCCTTCCGCGATGCAACCGCCCATGACAGCATCCCGCTCTATCGGTTCGTGCCCGCTCGTGCCGGATCCGGGCGCACGCGACGGACCTTGACCTGCTCACTACCGCGAGGGACCTAGCGCTTGACTGCGTTTCCCAAGCCGGCGTTCAGCGGCTCGATGCGCTGGCTGCGCCGCCAACCTGACACCAGGCTTGCCGCAGATCCCCAGTTATGTGACACCGTCCGGCTCGCGAGCGACATATGCGCGGCTGGCACGCGACGTAGCCGAGTGCCGGGAGCATCGGACGTATGACCGGGCGGTCGGCCTCGTCCAGTCCTTCCTCGACCCGGTACTTAAGGACGTCGAGGCTGCCGGGCGGTGGGATCCCGACGTCTCAGGCTGGACGGCCGGCTGATCGACGTCCCCGATGACTTAGCGGGGCGGCGCGGGCAACAGGTCGGCGCACTGGCGGAACTGCTCCAACTCCGACCGGATCCGGCTGGCCGTCTCGCCCGTGGCCGGCACCGCGATGCCCCGCTCGTCCAGCCGGGCGGGGGCGAAGGAGGAGCCGGTGACCTTGTCGCCGGTCAGCGTCAGGGTCAGCACGCCGGTGTCGTCGCGCCCGTCGCCGAAGGAGTACCACCAGAGGTAGTTGCCCAGGCCGTAGGCGATGTAGGTGCCGTCCGGACGCCAGCCCGCGCCCTGCAGGCCGTGCGCGTGGGTGCCGACCACCGCGGTGGCGCCCTCTTCGGCCAACCGGTCCGCCAGCCCGGTCTGGTCGGTGTTCGGGCAGTGGACGTACTCGGTGCCCCAGTGCAGGTACACGATCACCGCGTCCGCCTTGGCCTTGGCGGCGCGTACCGCCAGCGGTAGCCGCTCGGAGTAGGCGCTGGCCACCCCCGGGTCGGCGTCGGTGGCCGTGAAGTTGGCCAGCGTCTCCTCGCGCACCTGGTGGGCGGCGATGAAGGCCAGCCGCACCCCGTTGATCTCGGTGTAGTACGGCGCGTAGGCCTCCCTGGCGTTGGCGCCGATGCCGACCACCGGAAAGCGGGTGCGCTTGATGGCGGCAAAGGTCTGGGCCAACCCGTCGGAGCCGTAGTCGGCGCTGTGGTTGTTGGCCATCGAGACCAGGTCGATGCCGGCCGCCTTCAGCGCCGTGAACGCCGACGGCGGCGCCTGGAAGGTGAACGCCTTGTTCTCCGCCTGGCCGCCGACCGAGATCGCTGTCTCGAGGTTGACCATGGTCAGGTCCGGCGCGGAGAGCCCCGGCACGGCCGGGCCGAACACGGTCTTCGGATCGTTGGCCAGCCGGTCGGCGGTGCGCAGCGCGAAGTGGACGTCACCGGCGAAGCCGAGCCGGACGACGCCACCGGCCGAGGCCGAGCTGGACTGAGCCGAGCCGGACGGGCTGGCCGAGCTGACTGAGCCGGACGGACTCCCGGAGCCGGACACGCTGGCCGAGCCACCGGATTGGCTCGCGCTGACCGAAGCCGAGCCGGTCGGGCTTGCGCTGGCCGACGCCGGGTCAGACGGCGCGGATGAGCTACCGCAGGCGCCCAGCAGGAGCAGGCCGGCGACGCCGGCGAGGGCCAGGGCGATATCGCCTCGGGAGTTCAGGGGCATCGCACTAGCATGCACGGTGCAGTGCGTTCCAGTCCTCAACAGGCCCGTTCAAACCTCAACAGCACCCCGGAATCCTCAACAGCACCCCTGAATCCTCAACAGCACCCCTGAAGGAGAGCAATCCGTGTCCAGCGTCGCATCGCAGTCCACCGTCCAGGCCAACCGGCCGTCGGTTGCGGTCGCCGCCGGAACGACTCCGCGCGCCGCGCTCGAAGCGGCCGGGGTCGACCTCAACGGCCCGTCCGGGGCGGTGGTGGTGCGCGACTCGCGAGGCGAGCTGCGCGACCTGGACGTGGTCTTCGACGCCGCCGATGACGTCGAGCCGGTCGCCATCGACTCACCGGACGGGCTGGCGGTGCTGCGGCACTCCACCGCGCACGTGATGGCCCAGGCGGTGCAGCAGCTGTTCCCCGGCACGCTGCTGGGCATCGGGCCGCCGATCGAGAACGGCTTCTACTACGACTTCCTGCCCAGCCGGCCGTTCACCCCGGAGGATCTCGGGGCGATCGAGAAGAAGATGACCGAGATCATCAAGGCAGCGCAGCGTTTCGCCCGGCGCGAGATCAGCGACGAGCAGGCGCGCGCGGAGCTGGCCGGTGAGAAGTTCAAGCTGGAGCTGATCGGCCTCAAGGGCGGCGGCTCGGCCGACTCGGGCAACTCGGACGCCCATCACACCCCGACCGAGCTGGACGCCGAGGAGATGTCCCAGGTCGGCGGCGGCGCGCTGACCATGTATGACAACCTCGACCGCGACGGCGGGCTGGCCTGGACCGACCTCTGCCGCGGGCCGCACCTGCCGACCACCCGGCGGATTCCGGCGTTCAAGCTGATGCGCAGCGCCGCGGCGTACTGGCGCGGTGACCAGGCCAACGAGCAGCTGCAACGGATCTACGGCACCGCCTGGCCCAGCAAGGACGCCCTCAAGGCCTACCTGGTGCAGCTGGAAGAGGCGGCCAAGCGCGACCACCGCAAGCTCGGCGCCGAGCTCGACCTGTTCAGCTTTCCCGACGAGCTGGGTTCGGGCCTGCCGGTGTTCCATCCCAAGGGCGGCATCCTGCGCCGGGTGATGGAGGACTACGTCCGGCAGCGGCACGCCGAAGAGGGCTTCGACTTCGTCAGCACCCCGCACATCAGCAAGGAGGCCCTGTTCCACATCTCGGGTCACCTGCCCTACTACGCCGACAGCATGTTCCCGCCGATGGAGCTGGAGAACGCCTCGTACCGGCTCAAGGCGATGAACTGCCCGATGCACAACCTGATCTACCGGGCGCGTGGGCGGTCCTACCGCGAGCTGCCGCTGCGGCTGTTCGAGTTGGGCAACGTGTACCGCTTCGAGAAGTCCGGCGTGGTGCACGGGCTGACCCGGGTACGCGGGTTGACCATGGACGACTCGCACAGTTACTGCACCCCCGAGCAGGCGCCGGCCGAGATCAAGCACCTGCTCGACTTCTGCCTCGGCCTGTTCCGCGACTTCGGGCTGTCGGACTTCTACCTGGAGCTGTCGACCCGGGACGACTCCAAGCCGGACAAGTTCATCGGCACCGACGAGCAGTGGGCGGCCGCGACCTCGGTCCTGAGCCAGGTCGCGACCGAGTCCGGGCTCGACCTCGTCCCCGACCCCGGCGGCGCCGCCTACTACGGGCCGAAGATCTCGGTGCAGGCCCGTGACGCGATCGGGCGCACCTGGCAGATGTCGACCATCCAGTACGACTTCAACCAGCCGGCCCGGTTTGGGCTGGAGTACCAGGCCGCCGACGGGGCCCGGCAGCAGCCGGTGATGATCCACTCGGCGAAGTTCGGCTCGATCGAGCGGTTCATCGGCGTGCTCATCGAGCACTACACGGGCGCGTTCCCGGCATGGCTGGCGCCGGTGCAGGTCATCGGGATCCCGGTCAGCGACGAGCAGGTGGAGTACCTGCACGGGATCGCGGCGCAGCTGAAAGCCCGCGGCATCCGGGTCGAGGTGGACGCCGGGTCTGACCGGATGCAGAAGAAGATCAGGACGGCGCAGCAGGCCAAGGCGCCCTTCATGCTGATCGCCGGAGGCAAGGACGCCGAGGACGGCGCGGTGTCCTTCCGGTTCCGCGACGGCGAGCAGCTCAACGGCGTCGGAGTCGAGCGGGCGGTGGATCAGATCGCGGCGTTCGTGGCGAGCCGGACCAACCACTCGCCTTCGCTCGCGGACTTCGAGATCGTGCAGCCGAGTGACCTGACTGGTGCCGAGCAGCCGTGACCGATCCCGGACTGGAGGACGCCGGAGGTTATGCCGGCACTCCGGACGCCTTCCAGCGGCTGTGGACGCCGCACCGGATGGTGTATATCGGCGGCGAGGCCAAGCCGGTCTCCGACGAGGTGCGGCACTGCCCGTTCTGCGAGGTGCCGGCCCGTTCGGACTCCGACGCCCTGATCATCAGCCGGGGCGAGCTGGTCTTCGTGGTGCTCAACCTGTACCCGTACAACCCGGGTCACCTGATGGTGGTGCCGTACCGGCATGTCGGTGACTACACCGACCTCAGCGCTGCCGAGGCCGCCGAGGTCGCGCTGTTCACCCAGCGCGCGATGGCGGCGCTGCGGGCCGCCGCCCGGCCCCAGGGATTTAACATCGGCATGAACCAGGGCAGGGTCGGGGGCGCCGGCATCGCGGCGCACCTGCACCAGCACGTCGTTCCGCGCTGGGGCGGTGACATGAACTTCATGCCGGTGATCGGCCACACCCGGGTGCTTCCGCAGCTGCTGTCCGAAGCCCGTGATCAGCTGGCCGCGCATTGGCCACGGGACTGAACTTCAGCTGGGCCGAGGGCGCTCAGATTCGCGGCTCGGGCTGCGTCGGCTGGACCGTGGGCTGGTAGGACGACTGCCGGGGCGGCTGGTTCCACGGCTGCTGGTCCGGCTGGTTCCACGGCTGCGCGTCCGGCTGGTTCCACGGCTGCCCGGGAGGCAGGCCGTCCCCGGCCAGCTTGGTGCGCACCAGTTGGGCCGCGGCGGCCACGGCGCCGGCGATCAGCAACAGTCGCCCGGCCTTGAGCTTCTTGCTGGTGGTCGGCTGCTCCCGCCGGACCAGCGCCGTCGCCGCTCCGGCCGTTTCCGCTGCCTGAGCCCTGACGTTGGCCATGGCCCGGCGGCCGCGCCGCTTGGCCTTGCGCGCCTGCTTGCTGGCTTGCTTGCGGCGGGCCGCGGCCTCTGATTTGGCGATCTTGCGAGCCCGGCGTCCCCGGGCGGCCAGCGCCACGGCGCCCGCTTCGACAGCGGTGCCGACCGCGTCCACGGCGCCGCCGACCGCCTCGACCGCCTCGGCGACGGCCCCGCTGGCCGCTCCCACGGCGGTGCTGAGCGCCTGGGACGCGCTGGCGGCAGCGACCTTGGCGCTCTCGGACGCCGCCGCGCCGGCTGACCTGGCGGTCTCGGACGCGGCGACGCCGGCTGACCGGGCGCTGTGGGACGCGGCTGCGCCGGCTGACCTGGCGCTGTGGGTGGCGGCTGCGCCGGCTGACCTGGCGCTCTCGGCCAACGTCGACTTGGCGTCCTCGGTCACGGCGGCGCCGGCTGACTTGGCGGCCTGCAGGGCGTCAGAGACCTCGGACCGGGTCTTACGTGTGATCACGGGTAGCTCCATTCGGGTTGAGGAGTCATGGGGCCGTGCGGGTAAAACCTACCCAAGGACGCCGCCACCGTCCCGGCTGACCACGATCTTCGCGGCGCCGGGTCAGTGCCTGCCCCGGCCTTGCCTGACCGACCGGTCCCGGCCAAGCTGGTCGGTATGAGCTCTGACGCGCCGCCGCCGCAGGTCTGGCCGACGTTGCGGGCCGCTGACGCCCACGGCCTGATCCGGTTCCTGGTCGATGTCCTGGGCTTTCGCGAGACCGCGGTGTACCCCGAGGGCGAGCTGGTCATGCACGCCGAGCTGGCGTGGCCGCCCGGTGGCGGCGTCATGCTCGGCTCGGCCCGCGAGGACGACGCGTTCGCGTTGCAGCCCGGGTCCTTCGGGGCCTACGTGGTGACCGATGACCCGGAGTCGGTGTACCGGCGAGCCGTCGACGCCGGGGCCGAGATCGCCCGCGAGCTGCACACCACCGACTACGGCTCCCGCGACTTCACGGTGCGCGACCCCGAAGGCAACTGGTGGGCCTTCGGCACCTACCGGGGCGAGCCGCCTCAGCCGAATCAGTCCTGATCGTCGCGCTTAATCAGCTCGACCCGGCCGGGCCGCGATGAGAGCGTGGGCCCATGACCTGGTCCTTCACCGCTGATCCCGAGCGCTACGCCGAGCACGTCCTGGACCTGCTCAGCTCGCGCCCGGACGCCAACACCGTCGCCCTGACCGTGCTGGAGACCGTTCGGGCCGGCCAGCGCTACTCCGACATCGAGCCGCTGTTCGGCTGGCACCGGGCCGGCGGCGCCGTCACCGGCGCGATCTCGATCACCCCGCCGTACGGGGTCCTGCTGGGTGAGCTGCCGCCGGACAGCGAGACGGAGCTGGTCACCGGGCTGCGCGAGCGGGGCGCCGCCGTCCCCGACGTGATCGGCACGGTTGACGCCACCGGCCGGTTCGCCGCCGCCTGGACGGCCGGCACCGACCTGGGCGTCGAACTGGCGATGCGGCAGCGGCTCTACACCCTGGACGGCGTGCGCCCGCCCACGCCGCCGCCGGCCGGCAGCGCGCGGCTAGCGGCACCCGCCGACCTGGAGCTGGTGATGGCCTGGGTGATGCGGTTTCACCAGGAGGCGGAAGCGTCCTCGGCGACGCCGCAGCGCGCGATGTATGAGCGCCGGATCGAGCTCGGGCTGCAGTGGCTGTGGCAGGACGAGAGCGGCGAGCCGGTCTCGATGGCCGGGCGCAACATCATGGTCGCCGGCGTCAGCCGGATCGGGCCGGTCTACACCCCGCCGGAGTTCCGCCGGCACGGCTATGGCGCGGCGGTGACGGCGGCCTGCACCCAGGACGCCCTGGACCGCGGCGCCCGCCAGGTCGTGCTGTTCACCGACGAGGCCAACCCGACGTCGAACGCCATCTATCAGAGGATCGGCTTTCGGGCACTGGACGATCGGCTGATCCTGCGGTTCGTCGACCCGGCGACCGAGGGTTGATCCTGCCTCACCACGGTCTCGATTCAGCGGGGTCTGAACGCGCACGGTGGCGCCGTCATTGCGACGACGCCCACCCGCGCGACATTCGATAGGCGACCCGGCTGTCACATGAACTGATGTGGGCGGCTGAAACTATTAGCGGTGGTACCACCCTGAGCAGCCGATGTTCTCGGCGCAGACCCGGAACACCTGCCACGTCTGTGAGTACCACCGGGGATCGATGCAGCCCCGGCTCGGCGCCCAAGGGGTGATCGAGACGTTCGTCGAGCCCAGGTAAGGGGCTACGTGCGCACGGACCCCGTTTCCGTCTACGGCCCTGTCGCAGACCTCAAGCCAGTCATTGGCGTTCCACCGCGCCTCGCCGGCGATGCCCCCCGAGGTGCCGCCCACGATGATCCAGCCGGTTTGAGCGGATGCGATGGGGGCATGAGAGAAGGCGAGGACGAAGCTGGCTGCGACGACCGCGACTCCTTTCGCCACAGTGGCCAGGGGTGTGCGCTTCTGAGAGACCTTCACGTAGAGCTCCTCGGGGGTGGGAAGGGTGGAACAACCACATCGCCCAGTGCCCGTAGTGATTTCCCTCGACGGAAGCCAAGCGATGCGCGGACGCTACCCCCGACAGGAGAGGATGGACAGACCCCGAATCCTTGAATTCGCATGCTGCGTTCAATTCGTGACCTATGGCTGTCCATTCGCACAGTTCACCATTGTTCAGAGTTCAACAATTGGAACTCATGGACCCGCGAAATGGCGTTGCTGACTGAACTCAGAAAGCAGCACTGCTAGGCCGAGCGTCCGATCCTTGAGGCAGACGCCGGCTTCAGTGGACCCACCGGGGGCGACAAAGCATTTTCAGTTTGCGCGGATGACTATCCAACTCCTTGCAGCCAGTTCATATCTGCGGTCGTCATATCCCGCTGGGGTCATGGCGACGCCGCGACGCACGGTGGCGCCGTCATGGACGACAGCGCCACCGTGTGTCATTGGCCTGGATCACCGATCAGGCCCAGGCGGAGGGGCCGGCTCAGTAGCGAGCGTGCCAGGACGAGCAGCCGATGTTCTCGGCGCAGACCCGGTACTGGCTGATCCAGCTCGGGTGCCCTTCGCTGTGGCGGCCCTGGCTCGGCGCCCAGCCGGTGAAGTAGACGGTTGCTCCCTCGAATTGCCGTAGCTGCACCCGGACCCGGTTTCCATCCATCGCGGTGTCGCACACCTGGACGAAGCTGCCGTTCCAGGTGGCCTGGCCGCCGGTCACGTAGATCCAGTGACCGCCGTGAGCTGAGGCGGGAGTGGTGTTGGCGAAGGCGAGAGCGGCGCCGGCCGCGACGACCGCCGCGCCCTTTGCGACGGCGGCCATGGGTGAGCGTTTCTGAGAGAACTTCACGTAGAACTCCTTGAGAGGAAGGGAAGGAGCAACCACATCGCCAGTGCCCGCAACTCTTTCTCCTGACGCGCAAGCCAAGCGATGCGCGGAAACTACCGTCTCAAGGCGCGAGGGGAAGTGTCTGCAGAAATAAATGCGAGATGCAAAGAAGCAGGGCTCCGAGCCCGACTTGGCTGATAAAATAACGGCAAGGTCCGGTTCAGGGACTGCTCGTTATTGCTTAACGGGTCGGGTTTAGCCGAGCAGCGCGGCGGCCACCGCGGCCGGGGCCGGGTCATGGCGCAGGTAGCGGCGGGTGAAGCTGCCGGCCCCGCCGGTCAGCGAGCGCAGCACGGCCGGGTAACGCAGCAGCTCCACCGCGGGCACCTCCGCGTGGATCACGCTGCGGTTGCCGGGCCGGTCCGAGGCCAGCGGCTCGGTTCCGGTGACCCGGGCCCGCCGTCCGGACAGGTCTGACAGCACCGCGCCGATGTGGTGCTCGGCGACGGTGATCTCAACCGAATCCACTGGTTCCAGCAGCTGAATGCCGCCCGCCGAGGCGGCGTCCTTCACCGCCAGCGCCCCGGCCGTCTGGAACGCGGCGTCGGAGGAGTCCACGCTGTGCGCCTTGCCGTCCAGCAGCGTCACCTGCACGTCGACCACCGGCACCCCGGCCTGCACGCCCCGGGCCAGCTGGGCCCGCACGCCCTTCTCGACCGAGCCGATGAACTGGCTGGGCACCGCCCCGCCAACCACCCGGTCCAGGAACTGCACGCCCGAGCCGCGCGGCAGCGGTTCGACCGTCACGTCGCACACGGCGTACTGGCCGTGGCCGCCGGACTGCTTGACCTGGCGGCCGTGTCCGCGTGCCGGGGCAGTGAAGGTCGCCAGCAGCGGCACCCGGACCGGCTCGGTCTCGATGGTGGCGCCGCCGGAGCGCAACCGGGCCAGCGCCACCTCGGCATGCGCCTCGCCCAGGCACCACAGCACCAGCTGGCCGGTGCCGGCGTTGCGCTCGATCCGGACGGCCGGGTCCGAGGCCGACAGCCGGGTCAGCGCCTTGCCCAGCGCGTCCTCGTCGTTGCGGGTGGCGCCCCGCACGGCGATCGGCAGCAGCGGCTCGGGCAGTTGCCAGGGCAGGATCACCAGCGGCTGGCGCTGCTCGGAGATCGTGTCGCCGGTCTCGGCGCTGGCCAGCCGGGCCACCACGCAGAAGTCGCCGGCGAATGCCGAGCTGGTCGGGGCCAGGGTCGGGCCCAGCAGCGTCGCGCCCTTCTCGTCGGCGTCGTGGTCGGGATGGCCCCGGTCCGCGCCGCCGTGGCCCGAGACGTGCAGCGCGGTGTCGCCGGTGATGGTGCCCGAGAACACCCGGGCCAGCGACACCCGGCCCAGGTAGGGATCGACCCAGGTCCGTACCACCTCGGCGGCCAGCGGGCCGGCCGGGTCACAGGACAGCTTGGGGCCCGGCGCCCCGATCGGCGTCCAGCAGTCCGGCAGCGGGCGCTCGGTCGGGCTGGGAAAGCCCCGGATGATCAGGTCCAGCAGCTCGCTCAGCCCGAAGGCGCCGAACTCGCCGCCGCCGCAGACCGGCACCACCGGGTGAAAGTGCCCGCGACCCACCGCGGTGTGCAGGTCGGCGTCCAGCACGGCCGGGTCCAGGTCATCGCCGGACAGGTAGCGCTCCAGCAGCGACTCGTCCTCGCTCTCGGCGATGATGGCCTCGATCAGAGCCGATCGGTCGGCCTCATGGGCCGGGTCGGAGGTGTTGAGCAGCTCGACCAGCCCTTCCAGGGGCTGCGCGGCGCTGGCCGGCAGGTACAGCGGCAGCACCGCGTTGCCGTCCACCCCGCCGAAGGCCTGCCGGCAGGCGGCCAGCGTCCGCGCCAGGTCCGCCCGCGGCGCGTCCAGCCGGTTGATCACGACCGCTCGCGGGGTGCCCAGGGCGGCGCACTCCTCCCACAGCGCCAGGGTGATCTCGTCCAGCTCGTCGGCGGCCGAGACGACGAACAGCGCGGCGTCCGCGCCCCGCAGCCCGGCGCGCAGCTCACCGACGAAGTCCGACGAGCCGGGGGTGTCGAGCAGGTTGATCACCATGTCGCGGTAGCGCACCGGGCAGACCGAGAGGAACGCCGAGCGCTGCTGGCTGATCTCGACCGGATCGGCGTCGGAGACGGTGTTGCCGTCGGCCACATTGCCGGCCCGCGGGATCGCTCCGGCAGCCGCCAGCAGGTGCTCGGTCAGGGTGGTCTTGCCGACCCCGCCGTGGCCGACCAGCGCGACGTTGCGAATCTGGTCGGGGCTGCTGGGCGTCACCGGGGTGAGCCGGCTATGGGTCCTGGCCGCTGTCTTGACTGTCATCTTCACAGCCCCTTCTGGGGCTGGCCCGACCCCGGCCGGGCGTGCCGGGGTGATCTTCAAGCGTGGCCCTGCTTTGCATTTGACACCAGCCGCGGCTCACCGGGCAAGGCCTGCGGCCGGCCGAATCGCGGTTGCGCCGGGTGCGGGAGCCGCGACCGATAGAGTTGAGCGGTGCTGAACCTGCTGCGAGCCCCGATCGGCAAGGCCATCGCGCCGTTGGGCCGGTCGCTGGCGCAGGCGGGGGTGAGCCCCGACATGGTCACGGTGGTCGGCACCATCGGCGCCACCGCCTCGGCGCTGGTCTTCTACCCGCGCGGGATGTTCTTCGTCGGCACGCTGTGCATCTGGGCCTTCGTGATGTTCGACATGGTCGACGGCGCGGTGGCCCGGGCCGGTGGCGGTGGCAGCCGGTTCGGCGCCGTGCTGGACTCCAGTTGCGACCGGATCGCCGACGCGGCGGTGTTCTCGGCGCTGGCCTGGTGGTTCGCCCGGCACGACCAGCCGGCGCTGCTGGCGGCGGCGCTGCTGTGCCTGGTGCTCGGATCGCTGACTTCCTACATCAAGGCCCGGGCCGAGGGCGCCGGGTTCAGCTGCAACGTCGGCATCGCGGAGCGGACCGAGCGGCTGATCATCGTGCTGGTGGGCACCGGACTGACCGGCTGGCCGTTTCACCTGCCCTACGTCCAGGCGGTCGCGCTCTGGCTGCTGGTGGCGGCCTCGGCGGTCACCGTCGTCCAGCGGCTGGCCACCGTGTGGCAGCAGTCCCGGACGCAGCAGGCGTGAGGCTTGCCGGTGACTGGCTGAGCACCGCCGGCTACGCCGCCGGCTGGCGAATCATCCGGGCGCTGCCGGCCCCGCTGGCGGGTCGGTTGTTCGCGGCCGCCGCGGACCTGGCGGTGCGCCGGGACGGCCGGTCGGTGCGGCAGTTGCGCCGCAACCTGGCCCGGGTGGCCGGATCCGAGGCGGACCCGGCGGAGCTGGACCGGCTGGTACGCGCCGGCATGCGCTCCTACGCCCGGTACTGGCTGGAGACCTTCCGGCTGCCCAGCATGGACGCCGCCAAGATCGTGGCGAGCGTGCGCACCGACGGGGCGGCCAACGTCGACGAGGCCATGGCCGCCGGGCGCGGCGCCGTCTTCGCGCTGCCGCACAGCGGGAACTGGGACATCGCGGGGCTGTGGCTGGTGCGGCGCGGCTACCCGTTCAGCACGGTGGCCGAACGGCTCAAGCCCGAGTCGCTGTTCGACCGGTTCGTGGCTTACCGGGAGAGTCTGGGGATGCGGGTGCTGCCCCTGACCGGGGGGCCGCGCCCGCCGATGCAGGTGCTGGCCGAGCGGTTGCGCGCCGGCGAGGCGGTGTGCCTGGTCGCGGACCGGGACCTGTCCAGGAGCGGGGTCGAGGTCCGGTTCTTCGGCGAGCCGACCCGGATGCCGCCCGGGCCGGCGCTGCTGGCCGCGACCACCGGCGCGGCGCTGATACCGGTGCACCTGTACTTCGACGGCGACGGCTGGGGACAGTGGATCGGCCAGCCGATCGAGCTGGGCGAGGGGCCGCTGCGGGAGCGGGTGCAGCGCGGCGTCCAGGCGCTGGCCAGTGCCTTCGAGAGCCGGATCGCCCAGCACCCGCAGGACTGGCACATGCTGCAGCGGCTCTGGCTCGCCGACCTGGACCCGGCCCGGCTCCAGGCCGGCCGTGAGGATCGCGTCGCATGAGGATCGGCATCGCATGAGGATCGCGTCGCATGAGGATCGGCATCGCATGAGGATCGGCATCGTCTGCCCCTACTTGTGGGACATCCCCGGCGGCGTCCAGGCGCACGTCCGGGATCTGGCCGAGACCCTGATCGGTCTCGGTCACCAGGTATCGGTGCTGGCGCCGGGGGAGGAGGACTCGCCGAGCCTGCCCGGCTACGTGGTGGCCGCCGGCAAGACCGTGCCGATCCCGTACAACGGCTCGGTAGCTCGGCTGCAGTTCGGGCTGGTCTCGGCGACCCGGGTCCGGCGCTGGTTGCGGCAGGGCGAGTTCGACGTGGTGCACGTGCACGAGCCGGCCCCGCCGAGCCTGTCGCTGCTGACGGTGCTGCTGGCCGACGTCCCGCTGGTGGCGACCTTTCACGCCGCGTCCAGCCGGTCGCGGTTCCTGACGATGTTCGACAGCGCGGTGCAGGCCCTGCTGGAGCGGCTGTCCGGGCGGATCGCGGTCTCCCAGGCGGCCCGCAAGATGATCATGGAGCACCTCGGGTCGGACGCGGTGGTGATCCCGAACGGGGTGTCGGTGGCCGCCTATGCCCGGGCCAAGCCGCTGCCCGGCTACCCCCGCGACCCGGCGCTGGGCGGCGTCATCGGCTTCATCGGACGCTACGACGAGTCGCGCAAGGGCATGTCGGTGCTGCTGGCGGCGATGACCGAGCTGGTCCGCAGCCGTCCGGGCGTGCGGTTGCTGGTGGCCGGCCGCGGCCAGGAGCAGGACTTTCTCGACAAGCTGCCGGACTCGCTGCGCGCGTCGATGGTGATGCTGGGCATGGTGAGCGAGCAGGACAAGGCGGCGTTGCTGCGCAGCGTGGACGTCTACGTCGCGCCGAACACCGGCGGCGAGAGCTTCGGCATCATCCTGCTGGAGGCACTGGCCGCCGGGACCCCGATCGTGGCCAGCGACCTGCCCGCGTTCCGCCGGGTGCTCGAGCCTGCCGAGGCGGCCGACCCCGATCCGGCCGTGGCGCTGCGCTCGGGCAGCCAGGCCCGGGCCGATTGGCGCTCGGGAGCGGGGACGCACCGGCGCCGCAGCGAGGACTGGGCCGATGGCCTGCTGGTGCGGGCCGGCGTGCTGTTCCGCAATCGCGACGCGGCGGGCCTGGCCCGGGCCCTGGACCGGGTGCTGTCGGACCAGGCGTTGCGCGAGCAGCTGGCCGCCGCCGGCGCCGAGGTGGTGCGGCCCTACGACTGGGAGCTGGTGGCCGCCCAGATCCTGCGGGTGTACGAGATCGCCATCGCCGCGGACGTCCGGGCCTGACGCGGCGTTAACCTGCTGTTAGCGAGCCTCCCGGCGGCGGCCGGTGAGAGTTTGTAATCTGGCCCGGTGCTATCGGCGGGCTGGCTGATCGCGGCGGTTTTCGTCGCGATCTTGCTGACCTTCTGGGTCACCCTGACGCTGACCCGGCTGGACCGGTTGCACGCCCGGGTGGACGCCGCGCAGGCAGCCCTGGACGCCCAACTGGTCCGGCGGGCCGCGGCGCTGTTGCAGCTGGCCGAGCGGCCCGATTCCGGGCTCGCGCCGGAACGGTCCCGCGAGCTGATCAGCACGGCTCGGACAGCGCTGGCGGTGCGGCAGTGGCAGGAGTCTGACCGCCGGGTCGTGGAGAACCAGGTCGGGCGTGCCATCGCCGGCCTGCAGCAGGACCGCCCACGGCTGCCGGTGGACGCGGTCACCGAACTGGCCGAGGCGGCAACCCGGGTGATGATCGCCCGGCGATTCTTCAACGATGCGGTCCGTGACACTCGTACGCTGCGGGCGCGCAGAATGCCCCGGTTGTTACACCTGGCCGGCCGCCGGGAGTTGCCGCTGTTCTTCGACATCGACGACACCAGCCTGTTCACCGAGAGCTTGGCGCCCGATCAGCGGCCGGGCTCCACGCACTGACCTGAACGCCTGACCTGAACGCCTGACCTGAACGTCCCTTGAGCCACCGACGCAGACTTATCGCAGGACGGCTGAACAGCCAGCCTCGACCGCAGGGAGCACCGAGATGATCGCCGGACTGTCCAAGGCCCAGGCCCTGACCGCGGGGGGTGCGGCCGCGGTCCTGGTGATCGGAGGCGCCTCCGCCATGGCGCTGCGCGGCGATGACAAGGACATCGCCGCCGCGCCCGGCAGCTCGGCCGTCGTCTCCGCCACCCCGACGCCGACCCCCACCCCGACGCCGACTCCGACCCCCACCCCGACGCCGAGCAAGAAGCCGGTGGCGGCGCCGGCGCGGGTCAACCCGCTGACCGGGCTCGGCAAGCCGCCGGCCGGACCGATCCTGGCGGTCAAGATCGACGACACGGGCAACGGCCGGCCCGCGGTGGGCTTGAACAAGGCCGACGTGGTCTACATCGAGCAGGTCGAGGGGGGTCTGACCCGGATGATCGCGATGTTCGGCACCCACAGGCCGGTGGTGGAACCGGTCCGCAGCGTCCGGCCCAACGATGCCGAGCTGCTCAGCCAGTACGGCGCCATCTCACTCGTGGCATCCGGTGGCTCGGCCGACTCGGTGGGTCGACTGGACGCCTCGATCGTCAAGGGCGTGATTCTCGACCGCGGCGCCCCGGGCTTCTCCCGCGACGCCAACCGGCCGGCCCCGTACAACGTGCAGTCCAACCTCGCCCAGGTCGCGGCGGCGGTGCGCAGCGCGGGCTCCCGTGACGTCGGCTTCAGGTGGGCTAAGACCGACCCCCGGGTGAAGGCGGCTCCGGCCACCGCCGGGGTCCGCACCGTGGTCGGCAGCACGCCGGTCTCCTTCGACTGGGAGCCGACGATCGGCAAGTACGCCCGCACCATCGGCGGCGGGCACGTCCACACCGCTGACGGAACCCTGGTGGCCACCCCCAACGTGCTGGTGCAGCTGTGCAAGGTCGAGGTCAACTACCGCAACATCGACGCGGCCGGAAATCCCTCGCAGCACACCAAGACCGTCGGATCCGGCCGGGTGGTGCTGTTCCGGGGCGGGCACCGGATCGAGGGCAAGTGGTCACGGCCGTCAGCCGGTGCTCCCACCAAGTTCACCGACCTGAAGGGCAAGCCGCTGCTGCTCGCTCCGGGAGGCGCCTACGTCCTGCTGGTGGCCGACGGAGCGCCGGTCTAGCCGAGCTCGACCCGAGCCGGCTCGCCAGACCCTGGCTGCCCCGAAAGGGGTGTGATTTGGTGACAGTGACCGGTTACCCGAGTCCGGCGGGGCCGTAGAATGCAGCCATGACTTCTCAGCACGGCAGCGCCGCCAGCACCGACAGCAGCACCTCGTCCCCGGCCAGCCCGTCCGTGGGCACCGCCCGCGTCAAGCGCGGCATGGCAGAGATGCTCAAGGGTGGCGTCATCATGGACGTCGTCACGGCCGAACAGGCCAAGATCGCCGAAGACTCCGGCGCGGTGGCGGTGATGGCGCTCGAGCGGGTGCCGGCTGACATCCGGGCCCAGGGTGGGGTGTCCCGGATGAGTGACCCGGACATGATCGATTCGATCATCTCGGCCGTCTCGATCCCGGTGATGGCCAAGGCCCGGATCGGGCACTTCGTCGAGGCCCAGGTGTTGCAGGCGCTCGGCGTGGACTACATCGACGAGTCCGAGGTGCTGACCCCGGCCGACTACGCCCACCACATCGACAAGTGGCAGTTCACCGTCCCGTTCGTCTGCGGGGCCACCAACCTGGGCGAGGCGCTGCGCCGGATCACCGAGGGCGCGGCGATGATCCGGTCCAAGGGCGAGGCCGGCACCGGCGACGTCTCCAACGCCACCACGCACATGCGCAAGATCGGTGGCGAGCTCAGGCGGCTGTCGTCGCTGTCGCCCGACGAGCTGTACGTGGCCGCCAAGGAGCTGCAGGCGCCCTATGAGCTGGTCGCCGAGGTCGCCAAGTTGGGCAAGCTGCCGGTCGTGCTGTTCACCGCCGGCGGCATCGCCACGCCGGCCGACGCCGCCATGATGATGCAGCTGGGCGCCGAGGGGGTCTTCGTCGGCTCGGGCATCTTCAAGTCCGGCAACCCGGCACAACGGGCCGAGGCGATCGTCAAGGCCACCACCTTCTTCGACGACCCGGACGTGCTTGCCAAGGTCTCGCGCGGACTGGGTGAGGCCATGGTCGGCATCAACGTCGAGGACATCGCACAGCCGCACCGGCTCGCCGAGCGTGGCTGGTGACCTGATTTCGTATCGGTCACGCACGCCTGGACGTACATAACTGATACGCGTTCGTCAGCCGGAGCGGTTCGTCAGCTGAGAGGTAGGCCCCACCATGTGCCGCAGCATCAAGACACTGCGCCCGCCCTACACCGAGGACGCCACGTCCGAGGACAGCCGGGCGGCGGCCTTGCAGTACGTGCGCAAGGTCGCGGGGATGCGCAAACCGTCCAAGGCCAATCACGAAGCTTTCGACGAGGCGGTGGCCCGGATCGCGGCGGTCACCGACGAGTTACTGGCCAGCCTGGTGCTGCCGGCGCGCTCCACCACCGGGCCGCACTCGCACGCCACCACCGAGCCGCACTCGCACGCCACCACCGGGTCGCACTCGCACTCCATCGCTGGCTGATAACGAGTGAATGCGCGGCCGCTGATCGGGGTCCTGGCGCTGCAGGGCGACGTCCGCGAACACCTGGCCGCACTGCGTTCGGTCGGCGCCGAGGCGCTGCCGGTCCGGCGCAGATCCGAACTCGACGCCGTCGACGGCCTGGTGATACCGGGCGGCGAGTCGACCACGATCGCCAAGCTGGCGCATTCCTTCGAGCTGTTCGAGCCCTTGCACAAGCGGATCGCCGCCGGCATGCCGACCTACGGCTCGTGCGCCGGGATGATCCTGCTGGCCGACCGGATCCTGGGCGGAACCGCTGACCAGGACACCTTCGGCGGCATCGACATGACCGTCCGGCGCAACGCCTTCGGCCGGCAGGTGGAGTCCTTCGAGGAGCCGGTGTCGGTCCAGGGCGTCCCGGGCGGCCCGGTGACCGCGGTGTTCATCCGGGCGCCCTGGGTCGAGGAGGTCGGCCCCGGCGCCGAGGTGCTCGCCCGGGTGGAGGCCGGACCGGCGACCGGTAGAATCGTCGGGATTCGCCAGCAGCACCTGCTGGCCACGTCTTTCCACCCCGAGCTCACCGGTGACGCGCGAGTGCACGGGTACTTTCTTCAGATGGTGCGGGAGGCCGAGCAGCCCGCCACGAGCAGGGACGAGCATCTGATATGAGCGGCCATTCCAAGTGGGCCACCACCAAGCACAAGAAGGCTGTCGTCGACGCCAAGCGCGGCAAGATGTTCGCCAAGCTGATCAAGAACATCGAGGTCGCGGCCCGCACCGGTGGCGGTGACCCCAACGGCAACCCGACGCTCTACGACGCCATCCAGAAGGCACGCAAGACCTCGGTGCCCCTGGACAACATCGAGCGGGCCGTCAAGCGGGGTTCGGGAGCCGAGGCCGGCGGCGCCGACTGGCAGACCATCATGTACGAGGGCTACGGGCCCTCCGGGGTGGCGGTGCTCATCGAGTGCCTGACCGACAACCGCAACCGCGCGGCCGGCGAGGTGCGGATCGCGATGACCCGCAACGGCGGCAACATGGCTGACCCCGGCTCGGTGGCCTACCTGTTCAGCCGCAAGGGCGTGGTGATCGTTTCGAAGAAGGGCGTCTCCGAGGACGACGTGCTCGCCGCGGTGCTCGAAGCAGGCGCCGAAGAGGTCAATGACCTGGGCGAGGAGTTCGAGGTGATCAGCGAGGCGACCGATCTGGTGGCGGTGCGCACCGCGCTGCAAGAGGCCGGCATCGACTACGACTCGGCCGACTCCTCGTTCCTGCCCAGCGTCCAGGTGCCGCTGGACGAGGACGGCGCCCGCAAGGTTTTCAAGCTGATCGACGCTCTCGAGGACTCCGACGACGTGCAGAACGTCTACGCCAACTTCGAGGTCTCCGACGACGTGCTGGAGGCGGTCGGCTAGCGCCGTTTGCCGTTTGCCCCGCTGGGTCTGGCTGGCGATTCCCGGCCGGTGACTCCTAGACGCCGGCCAGCTCCCGGTTGCCGCCCGGACCGGCCGGGTCCTGCTCAGCGGTGTCGGCGGCCTCGATCGAGACCTGTGGCGTGATCCGGTCCAGCCACTTCGGGTAGTGCCAGTTGGAATTGCCGAGCAGGTGCATCAGCGAGGGCACCAGGACGGTGCGGACCACGAAGGCGTCCAGGAACACCGCCGTGGCCAGGCCGATGCCGAACAGCTTGA
This sequence comes from Jatrophihabitans sp., assembly GCA_036389035.1. Lineage (NCBI taxonomy): Bacteria > Bacillati > Actinomycetota > Actinomycetes > Jatrophihabitantales > Jatrophihabitantaceae > Jatrophihabitans > Jatrophihabitans sp. Next base: position 17,062 of record DASVQQ010000034.1, on the reverse strand, counting down.
TCACCCGGGCGTCGCCGAGGATGAACCCGCCGAACACGGCGATCATGATGATGGCGGCGGCGGTGATGATGCCGCCGGTCTCGCCCTGGCCGACCGTGATCGAACGCCGGTTGTCGCGGGTGTGCAGCCACTCCTCGTGCATCCGGCTGACCAGGAACACCTGGTAGTCCATCGACAGGCCGAACAGGATCGCGAAGAACATCACCGGGACGAAGGCCTCGATCGGGCCGCCGCCGCCGATGCCGAGGGCTTCGGACAGCCAGCCCCACTGGAAGATCGCCACGATCACCCCGAAGGACGCCCCGGCGGCCAGCAGGTTCATCACCGCGGCGGTCACCGGGATCATCAGGCTGCGGAAGGCGACCATCAGCAACAGGAACGACAGCCCGATCACCGCGATGAAGAACAGCGGCATCTTGGCCGACAGCACCTTGGCGAAGTCGACGAAGATCGCGGTGATCCCGTAGACGTAGATGTGGTTGTCGGTGCCGGCGTACAGCGGCGGGAGCACCGTCGCGCGCAGCTCCCTCACCAGCTCGGTGGTCCTGGCGTCCTGCGGCGAGGTGGTGGACTTGAAGGTGACCAGCGCGATCTGGCGGCCGACCGGCAGGGCCCGCACGCTCTCGGGCGCGACGTCGGTCACGCCGGTGAGGGTCTGGCTGACCTTGCCCAGAAAGGCCTGGTCGGTGGCTTGCGGACCGCTGATCACCAGTTGCAGCCCGGAGTTGTAGCCGGAGCCGAAGCCCTGCGCGATCAGGTCATAGCCGGCGCGGGTCGTCGAGCCCTTGGGGTCGTTGCCCTGATCGGAGGAGCCCAGCTGCATCGAGAAGAACGGGATCGCCAGGACCGCCAGCAGCGCCATGGCCGCCACGCCCAGTCCCAGCTTGCGGCGCTCGACCAGGTGCGACCAGCGGTACCAGAAGTCCCGGTGCTCGCTGAGGTCGAAGGTGCCGGCGCGGACATCCCTGCGCTGGCCACGGGGCAGCACCCTGACCCCGAGGAAGCTGAGCAGCGCGGGCATCAGGGTCAGCGAGGCGAGCATCGTCAGCGCGACGCCGATCGCGGTGCCCAGCGACACCCCGTACAGGAAGCTGACCCCCAGCGCCCACAGGCCCATCAGGGCGATGCACACCGTCGTTCCGGCGAACAGCACCGCCCGTCCCGAGGTGTTGAGCGCGACCACGATCGAGTCCTCGACGCTCATGCCCCGCATCAGGTTCCGCCGGTGCCGGGTGACGATGAACAGCGCGTAGTCGACGCCGACACCCAGGATCATCAGCAATGCCAGCTGATTGGCGAAGGTGGCCACCGGCATGAGGTGCGAGAGCAACCCGATCAGGGCCAGCCCGCTGCCCATCGCGGCGATCGCGCTGATCAGCGGCAGCACGGTGGCGCCGATGGTGCGGAACACCAGCAGCAGGATCACCAGGGCAGCCAGGAAGCCGAGCACCTCGGGCGGGATGCCGCCGGTCTCGGCGGCCAGCACCTCGAAGACGTTGCCGGTGAACTCGACCTGCAGATCGGCGGAGTTCAGCGGCTTCAGGGCATCGTGCACGTCCTCGATCTGGGCGATCGTCGGCTGCTGCTCGGCCCAGTTCAGCTCCACCAGCCCGATGGCGCGGTCCTTGCTGAGCTGTGCCGCCGCTGCCGCCTCAGCGCCCGGGCTGCCGGCCGGGCCGCTGGGCTGGGCGCAGGAGACGATGCCGTAGGGCGAGGTCGCCGAGGCGATCCCGAAGTCGCCGTCGCACAGCGCTCGCAGCGCCGGCTGCACCCGCTGGGCGTAGTCAGGGACGGCACCGGTGCGGGCGTGCAGCACCATGGTGCCGGTGGCGCCGTTCTGACTGTCCAGGCCGGCCTCGGACAGCAGCTCCGACACCGTCTGGGTCTCGGTGCCCGGAAGCTTGAAGTCGTCGCGGTAGTCCGAGCCGCCGAGGCCGGCCAGCAACGCCTGCGCCGCGACGATGAACAGGATCCAGCCTGCCACCACGGACCAGCGCCGGCGAACCGCGAACCGAGCGAGTGTCTGCATTGCTGATGCTCCCCTGACGTTCTTGATAACCCGACCTGGCCAGCTTGCCGGGCGAGCGTGACAACGACGTGTCGGCTCTCAGGCCGCCCCCAGCTAACGCCACTGCGGCCCGCTGTCAGGAGCCGCCGTCGTGAAGAAAAATACCTGCCCCGTCCGGGCGTCCTGCCACGCCCGGGGTGCCCTGCCGCTCAGGTGCGCCCTACCAGAACCTCAGGCGCCTACCAGATCCCAGGCGCCTGCCAGAACCTCAGCAGTCGCATGCCGAACTGGGGCCCCTCGCCGTGCATTCCCGAGAGCTCGTACAGCCAGTAGATGGCATCGAAGAAGACCCGGTTCACCGACGGGATCATGATCAGCGCGAACAGCGCCAGCATGCCGAACGGCTTGAACTGCTCGGCGGCGCGCTGGAACTTCGGGTCCAGATAGGGCTCGATCGCGGCGTAGCCGTCCAGTCCCGGAATCGGCAGCAGGTTCAGCACCGAGGCCATCACCTGCAACAGCGCCAGCGCAGCCACCGCCAACCAGAGGACGCCGTGCCCGTGGAACAGGTCCCCCTGCTTCAGCAACACCAGCAGGCCGGCCGCGAAGGCCACGTTGATCGCCGGGCCGGACAGCGACACCAGCGCCCGCTGGGCCTTGCTGCGGAACCGGTGCGGGTGCAGGTAGACCGCGCCGCCGGGCAGGCCGATGCCTCCGAGGGCGATGAACACCACCGGCAGCAGGATCGACAGCACCGGGTGGCTGTACTTCAAGGGGTTCAGGGTCAGATAGCCGCGCTCCTGGACCTCGTGGTCGCCGAAGCGCCAGGCCAGGTAGGCATGTGCGAACTCGTGCAGGCAGACGGTGGCCACCCAGCCGGCCACGACGAACACGAAGATGCCGAACCGTTCCGTCTGGGTGGGGCCGGTGGGCTCGGTGGCCTGCCAGGCCACGTAACCCCCGGCCGCGGCCAGCGCCAGCACCGCGAGAAAGACCGGGCTGGGCCGGACGCCGGCTCGCGGCGTTCGGCGAAACGGCAGGGTCATGCTGAGGGAGTCTAGGCACCCCGGCTTGGACCAGGCTGGGACTGCCGCGTGTCTGAGGGGACGGCGCCGCGCCCACAGGTAAAGTGTCGAACGCCCGTTCGATTGAGTGGTTCGACAAGACAGTTTCTGGAGTGAGGCGTTCTCATGCGGGTGCTCGGCGTGGACCCTGGCCTGACCAGGTGCGGCATCGGAGTGGTGCAGGGCAGCACCGGCCGGGCGCTGACGCTGGTGCACGTCGAGGTCGTCCGGACCCCGGCCACCGACCCGCTGGCGGCCCGGCTGCTGAGCCTGGCCGACGCGCTGGCCGCCGCCGTGGAGGAATACCGTCCTGACGTGGTGGTCGTGGAGCGGGTGTTCGCCCAGCAGAACGTCCGGACGGTGACCGGCACCGCGCAGGCGGCCGGCCTGGCGATGGTGGCCGCGGCCCGGCACGGCATCGCCGTGCACCTGCACACCCCGTCCGAGGTGAAGGCCGCGATCACCGGTTCGGGCACTGCGGACAAGGCGCAGGTCACCGCGATGGTGACCCGCATCCTCAAGCTGGACGTCGCCCCGACCCCGGCCGACGCGGCTGACGCCCTGGCGCTGGCGATCTGCCACCTCTGGCGCGGCACCGCCCAGGCCCGCCTGGACGCCGCCCTGACGCAGGCCAAGGCAGCCGCTCGCCGACCGGTCCGCGGCGGCGGGTCGGCGCCGCTGGGCCCGACGCCGCTGGGCTCGGCACCGATCGGGGTACGCCGATGATCGCCAGCGTGCACGGCCGGGTCGCCGCGCTGGGGCCGGACGGGGCCGTCGTCGAGGTGGGCGGCGTCGGGCTGGCCGTCTCGTGCTCGCCGGGCACGCTGGCCAGGCTGCGGGTGGGCGAGACCGCCCGACTCGCCACCAGCCTGGTGGTGCGGGAGGACTCGCTGACCCTGTACGGCTTCGCCGACGACGACGAGCGCGGCCTGTTCGAGCTGCTGCAGACCGCCAACGGGGTCGGTCCCAAGCTCGCGCAGACCATCCTCGGGGTCTACCCGCCACGCGAGGTCCGCCGGGCGATCGCCACCAGTGACCTCACCGCGCTGGTCAAGGTGCCCGGCATCGGGCGCAAGGGCGCGGAGAAGATCGTCATCGAGCTGCGAGACCGGATCGGCTCGATCACCGGCTCGGACGCCGGCTCCGCGCTGGCCGGTGTCACCGCGATCGCGCCGTGGAAGGACCAGGTGCTGCACGCCCTGGCCGGCCTGGGCTTCACCGGCAAGGAGGCCGCCGAGGCGATCGAGGAGGTGGCCGCCGGGTCCAGCGACAACCCCGAGGTCGCGGTCATCCTGCGCCGCGCCATCCAGCTGCTCGGCCGGACCCGATGAGCGCTTGCGCGAAGAGCGGCCCAGCCCGATGAGCGAGGATCGCGACGTCGTCTCGCCGTTTTCCGACGCCGATGAGACCGAGGTCGAGGCAAGCCTGCGACCCAGGCGGCTGGCCGAGTTCGTCGGCCAGCCGAAGGTCCGCGAGCAGCTGCAGGTGGTGCTGGAGAGCGCGCTGCGCCGTAGCCGGCCGCCCGATCACGTGCTGCTGTCCGGCCCGCCCGGCCTGGGCAAGACCAGCCTGGCCATGATCATCGCCGCTGAGCTCGGCGCGCCCTTCCGGCTGACCTCCGGGCCGGCGATCGAGCGGGCCGGTGACCTGGCCGCGCTGCTGACCAGCCTGGGCGAGGGCGAGGTGCTGTTCATCGACGAGATCCACCGGATCGCGCGGCCTGCCGAGGAACTGCTCTACATGGCGATGGAGGACTTCCGGGTCGACGTGATGGTCGGCAAGGGGCCGGGCGCGACCGCCATCCCGCTGGAGCTGGCGCCGTTCACGCTGGTCGGAGCCACCACCCGGGCCGGCCTGCTGACCGGGCCGCTGCGGGACCGGTTCGGCTTCACCGGGCACATGGACTTCTACGAGGTGCCGGAGCTGGAGCAGGTGCTGAGCAGGTCGGCCCGACTGCTGGAGGTCCGGCTCACCCCCGAGGGCGCGGCCGAGATCGCCAGCCGGTCCCGGGGGACGCCCCGGATCGCCAACCGGCTGCTGCGCCGGGTGCGCGACTTCGCCGAGGTGCGCGCCGACGGCCTGATCACGGCCGAGGTGGCGCACGCGGCGCTGCAGGTCTACGACGTGGACGAGCTGGGCCTGGACCGGTTGGACAAGGCCGTCCTGAACGCGCTGGTGCGTCGCTTCAACGGTGGCCCGGTCGGCGTGAGCACCCTGGCGGTCGCGGTCGGTGAGGAGATCGAGACCGTCCAGGAGGTCGCCGAGCCGTTCCTGGTCCGGGCCGGGCTGCTGGCCCGCACCCCGCGCGGCCGGGTCGCGACCGCGGCCGCCTGGCACCACCTGGGCCTGCGGCCTCCGGCCGGTCACGCCTCCGCGACACTTTTCGACGACCTGTGACGTTGGAGTGGGCAGACCCTGTCCGAATGCTGTCCTGAGCTCGCCTGAAGGGCAGCCGCGCCGGCCCACCACCGGCTCCACCTAGATGGGATTGACGCAGATGGAGATGTTTCCGCTGCTCCTGCTGACCCTGCTGCTGGTCGCCATGATCATGTACTCGCGCCGCAACAAGCAGCGGATGGCGACCGCGGACCGCCTTCGCCGGGAGCGGATCACCGCCGGCACCGACGTGATGACCACCTCTGGCCTGTACGGGACAGTGGTCTCGGTGAACCCCGACGACACCGTGTTGCTGTCCATCGCGCCCGGGGTCGAGGTGCGCTGGACGATCGCGGCGCTGCGCGAGGCGAGCGAGCTGCCCGAGCACTACCGCGAGCCGATCGCCGGAGACGGCGGCGGGCAGGTCAGCCTGACCAAGGACTCCGCGGACTCGGACCGCGGCCCTCGGCCGGACGGCGCCAGCCCGAGTTAGACCGGTTTGCCGGTCGTGGTGCGCAATCCACAAGACGATCGGTCATACTATCGGCCGAGTCCGCAACCGGGGAGAATACGGTGATCGGCTGAGGCGCCCGCACCCGTGAAGGGCATGCGAGCGTGTAATTACGAATGAGGAGATCAATTTCCGTGGCACCAACTGCCGGAACGCTGCGCGTCGGGCGTTATTTCGCAGTGCTCCTGGGTTTGTTCGTCGTCCTGTACGGCATCGTCTTCCTGCCCAATCACTCGCGCACCCCCAAGCTGGGACTGGACCTCGAGGGCGGCGCGCAGGTCATCCTGAAGGCGCAGACCGAGAACGGCAAGGCCCCCACCAAGGCCTCCATGGACCAGGCGCGCCAGATCATCTCCAACCGCGTCAACGGGTTGGGGGTCTCCTCGGCCGAGGTGGTCACCCAGGGCAATGACCGCATCGTGGTCTCGGTGCCCGGCGCCGGCGCCGACGACATCAAGGACGTCGGCGGCACCGCGCTGCTGCAGATGCGCCCGCTGCTGATGGAGCCGGTCTCGGCCGCGCCCGCGCCGTCGGGCTCCGGCTCGGCCACGCCGTCGGCCTCGGCCAGCACCTCTCCGTCCGGCAGCGCCGCACCGTCGGGCAGCAGCTCTCCGTCTGGCAGCGCCGCACCGTCGGGCACCGCCAAGCCCGCCGGGTCCGGCTCGGCCTCCACCTCGCCGTCACCGCGCGGCCGGATCGTGCCGAACGCCGCCGCTACCACCTCGCCGGCGCCCTCGGCCAGCCCGTCCGCGCCGTCGGCCAGCGGATCGGCCGCGCCGTCGCCGTCGGCCAGCGGATCGGCCGCGCCGTCGCCGTCCGGGTCGGGCAGCGCCGCCGTCGACCCGTCCGCGCCGGTCGACCAGTGGAAGCAGCTCGGCTTCACCCCGCCCACCACTCCGGCGGCCCTGGCCGCGATGCCCGCCGACCGGCAGGCCAAGCTCAAGGCCGCCATCGACGCCTGGCCGTGCAACGACACCACCAAGCCGCTGGACGTCCCCAGCAAGCCGATGATCACCTGCGACCAGGCCAACCAGACCAAGTACCTGCTCGGGCCGGTGATCGTGCCCGGCACCGAGGTCAAGACCGCCACCGCCCAGGCGCCCGGCACCAGCCCGGGCCAGTTCAGCTGGACGGTCAGCCTGGACCTCAAGCCCAAGGGCCAGGCCGCCTGGGCTGACTACACCTCCAAGCACAACGTCAAGGTCAGCCCCAACGACATCGGCAACCAGGTCGCCGACACCCTCGACACCAAGGTGATCGTCGCCTCCACCATCCAGGACACCATCGCCGGCACCACCGAGATCAGCGGCAACTTCAACGAGGCCTCGGCGACCAATCTGGCCAACTCGCTGAAGTACGGCGCGCTGCCGCTGAGCTTCGTCCAGCAGTCGGCCACCTCGGTCTCGCCGACGCTGGGCATCGAGCAGATGAAGGCCGGCCTGCTCGCGGGTGGCATCGGGCTGTTCCTGGTGGTGATCTACTCGCTGCTGTACTACCGGGCGCTGGGGCTGGTGACGGTCGTCTCGCTGGCGGTCTCCGGTGGCCTGACCTACGCGATGCTGGTGATCCTGGGCGAGCAGATCGGGTTCACGCTCACCCTGGCCGGTATCGCCGGTTTCATCGTCGCCGTCGGTATCACCGCCGACTCGTTCGTGGTCTTCTTCGAACGAATAAAGGACGAGGTGCACGAAGGCCGGACCATGCGGGTCGCCATCCCGAGAGCCTGGGAACGGTCCCGGCGCACCATCCTGTCGGCCGACACGGTCTCCTTCCTGGCCGCCGCGACGCTCTACTACTTCGCGGCCGGTGAGGTGAAGGGCTTCGCGTTCACCCTCGGCCTGTCCACGGTGATCGACCTGATCGTGGTGTTCCTGTTCACCCACCCGCTGGTGTCGCTGTTCTCCCGCAGCAAGGCGTTCGGCTCGGCCCGGTTCACCGGGCTGGACCAGGCGCGCGCCGGCGGCATCGTCACCCGCACCCTTCCCGAGCCCGAACTCGCCACCGCCGGAGTGGGCGCGGGCATGGCCGCGCCCGCGATGAGCTCAGGGGCGATGAGCTCGGGCTCGGTTCCGTTGACCAAGGCCAAGGGCGGCGGTGGTCAGCGAACCAGCGAGCCCGTGCACACCGCCACCGCGATGGACGCCGGGGACCGGCCACCGGCCGGCTCCGCCACCCGGGCCGCCACCACCAAGCCGACAGTGACCACCGGCGCGGCGACCCCGATCACCGGCGCCACCGCGGCCGAGCGCGCCGCGGCCCGCCGGGGCCTGCGACGACAAACCGATGACCAGAGCGGACGGGACGACAGCTGATGGGCATCCTCACTCGGCTCTACCGGGGCGAGACCAACTTCGAATTCATCGGCACCCGCAAGCGGTGGTACCTCGCCTCGCTGGTGCTGCTCGTCCTCTGTGTACTGAGCATGGTCGTCCGCGGCTTCAATGTCGGGATCGACTTCAAGGGCGGCACCCAGTTCCAGATCCAGGCCGCCAACACCTCGCTCACCACGACGCAGGTCGAGCAGGCACTGGAGGAGACCGGCCACCCGTCCGAGAGCGCGGCGCAACAGGTGGGCTCCGGCGCCACCCGGCAGATCGTGATCAAGACCGCCGAGCTGGGCATTGACGAGCAGGTCAAAACCCAGCAGGAACTGGCTTCGACGCTCAAGATCGATCCCGACAGCATCTCGGTTGACTCGGTGTCCTCCAGCTGGGGCGGTGAGATCACCAAGAAGGCCATCCAGGGACTGCTGGTCTTCCTGGTGGTGGTGTTCGCCTACATCGCGTTGCGCTTCGATGTGAAGATGGCGGTGGGGGCCATGGTGGCCCTGCTGCACGACCTGGTCGTGACGGCCGGCATCTACTCCCTCGTCGGCTTCGAGCTGACCCCGTCCACCATCGTCGGACTGCTGACCATCCTCGGCTTCTCGCTGTATGACACCGTGGTGGTCTTCGACAAGGTCGCCGAGAACACCAGAGGCCTGCTGGCGACCGCGCGCGAGACCTATGCCACGGCCGCCAACCGCGCGGTGAACCAGACCCTGATGCGCTCGGTCAACACCTCGGTGATCTCGCTGCTGCCGGTGGGCGGGCTGCTGTTCGTCGGCGCCGGCATGCTCGGGGTCGGCACCATCAAGGACCTCGCGCTGATCCTGTTCATCGGATTGTCGGTCGGGATGTACTCCTCGCTGTTCCTGGCCACGCCGGTGGTGGTCGACCTCGTGGAGCGGGAACCGGAGCACCAGCTGCTGGCCAAGCGGATCGAGGCCAAGCGGGCCTCGGCCCGGGCGGCCGAGCTGTCGATGGTCGGCGCTCCCGCTCCGGTGATCCGGCGGGGCTCACCCGCGCCGGCTCCCAAGCCCGGCGCCCGACCGGCTAGCCGGCCCGCCCGCAAGCGTCCGTGACCCAGCCGGCCGGCACTCGACCGGCGATCAGCGAGATCATCGCCAGCCGGCTGCGGGACGTGCAGGACTTTCCCCAGCCCGGCGTGCTCTTCAAGGACATCATGCCGTTGCTGGCCGACGCGGCGGCGTTCGGCGCGTGCATCGATGAGTTGGCTGAGCTTCCCGCGGCCTACGAGGCCGACCTGATCGCCGGGGTCGAGGCCCGGGGCTTCGTGGTGGCCGCGGCGCTGGCCCGCGCTGTCGACGCGGGCGTGGTTCCGGTCCGCAAGGCCGGCAAGCTGCCGCCGCCGACGGTCAGCGCCCGCTACGAGCTCGAGTACGGCAGCGCCGAGATCGAGGTGCCGGTGGGCGTGCTGGAAGGCAAGCGGGTCTACGTGGTGGACGACGTGCTGGCCACCGGCGGCACGCTGGCGGCCTCGTTGGAGCTGCTGTCCCGGGCCGGCGCGACCGTCACCGGCGTGGGGGTGCTCATCGAGCTGGAGTTCCTGGCCGGCCGGGCCAGGCTGGCCGGCCACGAGCTGACAGCGCTGCTGCGGCTCTGACGCCTCGCAGCTTCGGCACAGCCCTGTCGTGGCTGACCCTCGGTAGCCTGGGGCACCCTGCATAACTTTTGCAGGGCCGGACCCGGTCAGCATTCGGGCTCGAACGGGCCTAGACTGGATCTCGTAACGATTCGGGTCCAGCCATGGAGGTTTTCCTGACCACCGAGGCGCCAGATTCGGGGGCCGCCGGCGACACGGCGGCCGGTGCTGCCCTGCCCGCTGCGCCGCAAGGCACAGCCGCCTCCCTCGCCGGCAGCAGGACCGGCGCGCGCGGCACCGCGCCGGCGTGGACCCCGAGCGCGGTGACCTCCTCGGCCAAGGCCGACCCGGCAGCCCCAGCCATGGCCGACCCCGCGGTGACCAACCCGTCCGCTGGTAGCGCTCGGACCACCCACCGGGCCGGCACGGCGGCCGTCAGCAAGGACGGAGCGGCGGCCAGGACGGCGCCACGGCCAGCGGCGCATCGTGCACCGGTGGTCCCGCCGGCGGCCACCGCGGCAACCACCACCGCGCCGGCGGAAAGCGCCACCGCGCCGGCCGCCACCCCGCCGGCCGCTAGCCCGCCGCCGCCCACCCCACCGCCGCCCGCCACCGCGCCGGCCACTCATCCGATGGTCACCGAACCCGTCGCCGCGTCGCCGACCGAGGTGGCCAACGGCGCCCATCGCCGCCGGGTGCGTGACCGGATCGCCCGCCGGCTGGTCACCACACCCCGCCAGAGCGCGGTCAGGCCGGTGCTGGAGCCGTTGCTGGCGGTGCACCGGGCCGCCCATCCCAAGGTCGACGCCAAGCTGCTGCAGCGGGGTTATGACCTGGCCGAGGAATGCCACCGCGGTCAGCTGCGCAAGTCCGGGGATCCCTACATCACCCACCCGCTGGCGGTGGCCACCATCCTGGCCGAGCTGGGCATGGACACCATCACCCTGGTGGCGGCGCTGCTGCACGACACCGTCGAGGACACCGGGATGACGATCCCGGCGCTGACCGTGGAGTTCGGCGCCGAGGTGGCGCACCTGGTCGAGGGCGTCACCAAGCTGGACAAGGTCAAGTACGGCGAGGCGGCCGAGGCCGAGACGATCCGCAAGATGATCGTGGCGATGGCGCGTGACCCCCGGGTGCTGGTGATCAAGCTGGCCGACCGGCTGCACAACATGCGCACCCTGCGGTTCCTGCCGCCGGCCAAGCAGGAGCGCAAGGCCCGCGAGACGCTGGAGGTGCTCGCCCCGCTGGCGCACCGGCTCGGTATGAACACCGTCAAGTGGGAGCTGGAAGACCTGGCCTTCGCCACCCTGTACCCCAAGCGCTACGACGAGATCGTCCGGTTGGTCGCCGACCGGGCGCCGCAGCGCGACGTCTATCTCAACGACGTGATCGAGCGGGTCAACGGCGACCTGAAGACCGGCGGCATCAAGGCTCACGTCTACGGCCGTCCCAAGCACTACTACTCGATCTACCAGAAGATGATCGTGCGCGGCCGGGAGTTCACCGACATCTACGACCTGGTCGGCATCCGGGTCCTGGTCGAGTCCGAACGTGACTGCTACGGCGCCCTCGGGGTGATCCACGCGAACTGGCAACCGGTGCCGGGCCGGTTCAAGGACTTCATCGCCATGCCGAAGTTCAACATGTACCAGTCGCTGCACACCACGGTCATCGGCCCCGGCGGCAAGCCGGTCGAGCTGCAGATCCGCACCCACGCCATGCACCGGACCGCCGAGTTCGGGATCGCGGCGCACTGGAAGTACAAGGAAGTCGGCCTGGCCACCGCCACCCCGGCCGCCGTCAGCGATGAGATGGTCTGGCTGCGCCAGCTGCTGGACTGGCAGCGCGAGGCCCAGGAGCCCGGTGAGTTCCTCGACACCCTGCGCTTTGACCTCGGGACCGGCGAGGTCTACGTCTTCACCCCCAAGGGAGACGTCTTCGGGTTGCCGGCCGGCTCCACGCCGGTCGACTTCGCCTACGCGGTGCACACCGATGTCGGCCACCGCTGCATCGGCGCCCGGGTGAACGGCAAGCTGGTGGCGCTGGAGACCAAGCTCGACCACGGCGACACCATCGAGATCTTCACCTCCAAGTCCGAGACCGCCGGGCCGTCCCGGGACTGGCTGGCCTTCGTCGCCTCGCCGCGCGCCAAGACCAAGATCCGGCAGTGGTTCGCCAAGGAACGCCGCGAGGACGCGGTGGAGGCCGGCAAGACCGCGCTGACCCGGGCGATGCGCAAGTCCTCGCTGCCGATGCAGCGGCTGCTGGGCGGTGACCAGCTGGTCACCATCGCCCGCGACATGCACCTGACCGACGTGACGGCGCTCTACGTGGCCATCGGCGAGGGGCACGTCTCGGCCCAGTCGATCGTGCAGAAGCTGGTCGCCTCGCTCGGCGGGGTCGAAGGCGCCACCGAGGACCTGGCCGAGACCGCCATCCCGATGCAGAGCGCTCCCAAGACGACCACGCCGCGGCGTTCCGGCGGCGACGCGGGCGTGATGGTGTCGGGGATGTCCGACGTCTGGGTGAAGCTGGCGCGCTGCTGCACCCCGGTGCCCGGCGATGACATCCTCGGCTTCATCACCCGCGGCGGCGGCGTGTCGGTGCACCGGCGCAGCTGCACCAACGCCGGGTCACTGGAGGAGCAGAAGGACCGGCTGGTCGACGTCGAGTGGGCGCCGTCGGCGGACTCGGTCTTCGTCGTCTCGATCCAGGTCGAGGCGCTGGACCGGCACCGGCTGCTCTCCGACGTCTCCCGGGTGCTGTCCGACGAGCGGGTGAACATCCTGTCCGCCTCGGTGACCACCAACCGGGACCGGGTGGCGGTGTCGCGGTTCACCTTCGAGCTGGCCGAGGCCAAGCACCTTGCCAACCTGCTGCGCACGGTGCGCGGCGTCGAGGGCGTCTACGACGTCTACCGGGTGCACGCGGCCAACTGACGCCCAACCGGCCGACCGAGCCGCCCACTCACTGGACGGCCTCGGTGCGGAGCTTCCCGGGTCAGGCCTTCAACGTCACCGTCTTGAAGAACAGCGGGATGTTCGGCCTGCCGCCGCCGGCCTGGTTGGAGCCGTCGTCACCGCCGGTGGCCACCTTCTTCAGGATGTCCAGGCCGGCGCTCACCCGTCCGATCACGCTGTAGTTCTTGCCCAGCGCGCCGTTGCTGTCCTTGGTGATGAAGAAGAACTGGCTGCCGTTGGTGTTCGGCCCGGCGTTGGCCATCGCCAGGGTGCCCTCGCTGTAGGTGACCTTGGTGAGGTTCTCGTCCTTGGTGGTGTAGGTCGGCCCGCCCGAGGTGGTGCCGGACGGGTCACCGCACTGCACCACGAAGATCCCGGAGTTCACCGAGCGGGGGCAGGCGGTGTTGTCGTAGTACTTCTTGCTGATCAGGTACTTGATGCTCTGCACGTTGCAGGGCGCCGAGGCGCCGTCCAGGGTCACCGTGATCGGCCCCTGGTTGGTGTTGAACACCGCGGTCGACTTGCCGGTCGGGGTGGGCGCCGGGTCCGGTGGCAGGCCCACGTCGAAGAGGTTGCCGGCGGTCAGCTTGGCGGCGTCCTCGGCGTACTTGCACGGGCCGTCGGTCTTCTTCGCCGCCCGGGCCGCGATCGGGCTGGGCTTGCGGCTGGGCAGCGGCGCGGCGGTCGAACTCGGCGAGGCGCTGGCTGACGGCGAGGTGCTGGCCGCCGGGTCGGCGGTGTTGTCCTTGTTCTCATCCGAGAGCATCACCACGGTGGTGATCACCACCGCGAACAGCACCAGGACGCCGACCACGGTGCCGATCAGGTTCATCTTGCGACGGCGCACATCCCGTTGCTGCCGGCGGACCAACTGGCGCTCGAGGTGACGCCGGGCCTGCTCGCGACGCTGCTTGCTGTTGGGCACTGATGGTCCTCCTGGTGGGGCGCAGCTGGTTCTGCGTCCGGTTGGTGCGGCAACTCCGGGCGAATTGTAGAGAACCTGTTGAGTAGCTGCCTGTGGACCCGCTCAGAGCGGACGCTCACTCTCGGCAGCGGGTCAGGACAGCGGCGTCGGCACAGGGCCGCCAACCGGCCTGGGTAGGCTCGGCGAGGGGCCTGAGCCGGGCCGTCGCCTTCGAAAGATGCCGGAGAGCTAGCTGTGCTGATTGAGGGCTTCCCAGCCCAGGTGGCCGGGACGAACTGCTTCGTGGTCGCACCCGGGCCGGGCGAGCAGTGCGTGATCATCGACCCCGGGGTGGGCGTCACCGGCGAACTGGACGAGATCATCAAGGAGCACCGGCTGCACCCGGTGGCGGTGCTGCTCACCCACGGGCACCTGGACCACACCTTCTCGGTGCTGCCGGTCTGCCAGGCGCGCGAGGTGCCGGCCTACATCCATCCCGAGGACCGCTCGGCGCTGGCCGACCCGTGGACCAACCTCGGGCTGCGTCCCGGTGAGCCGATCTACGGGGGCACCGGGCTGACCTTCGCCGAGCCCGACGACGTCCGGGAGCTCGCTGACGACACCCGCCTGGAGCTGGCCGGCCTGGGCCTGGTGGTGCGGCACGCGCCCGGGCACACCCGTGGCTCGGTGGTGTTCAGCCTCGACCTGACCGGCGAGCCCGCCATCGGGATCAGCGACGTGCTGTTCTCCGGTGACGTGCTGTTCGCCGGCTCGATCGGGCGTACCGACCTGCCCGGCGGCTCGATGGACGAGATGTGGCAGTCGCTGCGCACGGTGATCCTGCCGATGGCCGATGAGGTAATCGTTTGTCCCGGCCACGGCCCGCAGACGACGATAGGCCGCGAACGGCTGACCAACCCCTTTCTGAGGACCCTGATGTGACTGTCGCCAGGCCCACCCCGCTGAGCGGGTTTCCCGAGCTGCTGCCCGCCGAGCGGTTCGTCGAGCTGCGGGTGCTCGACAGCTTGCGGGCCTGCTTCGAGCTGCACGGCTTCGCGCCGGTCGAGACCCGTGCCGCCGAGCCGCTGGAGCAGCTGCTGCGCAAGGGCGAGATCGACAAGGAGGTCTACCTGCTGCGCCGCCTGCAGGCCAAGGACGAGCCGGCCGAGCCCGGCGCCGACGGCACCGCCGACGCCTCGACGCTGGGCCTGCACTTCGACCTGACCGTGCCGTTCGCTCGCTACGTCCTGGAGAACTCCGGCAAGCTGGAGTTCCCGTTCCGGCGCTACCAGATCCAGAAGGTGTGGCGTGGTGAGCGGCCGCAGGAAGGCCGCTACCGCGAGTTCACCCAGGCCGACATCGACGTGGTGGCCCGTGACGTGCTGCCGTTCCATCACGATGTCGAGGTGGCCCGGGTGATGGCCGAGGCGCTGTCGGCGCTGCCGGTGCCGGCGCTCAAGCTCCAGGTCAACAACCGCAAGCTGATCGAGGGCTACTACCTGACCATCGGAATCACCGATACGCAAGCGGTGATGCGGGTGATCGACAAGATCGACAAGGTGCCGGCAGATGTCCTGCGCACGATGCTCGTCGGTGAGGCCGGCATTACTGACGAGCAGTCAGAGCTGGCCATCAGGTTCGCCTCGATCACCACCGGCGACGGTGAACAGCTCGGCTTCGGCATCGCCGAACTGGTTCCGGCAGCCGAATGGCATCCCTTGCTCGGTGAAGGGGTGGCCGAGCTGAAAACGGTGGTCGGTGGTTGTGCCACGCTCAACAGCGATCGGTTCAGCGTCGTCGCCGACTTGAGCATCGCCCGCGGCCTGGACTACTACACCGGCACGGTGTTCGAGACCCGGATGGCCGGCTTCGAGAGCCTGGGCTCGATCTGCTCGGGCGGGCGCTATGACTCCCTGGCCAGTGACGGCCGCACCAGCTACCCCGGCGTCGGCATCTCACTCGGCGTCACCCGGATGCTGGTGCCGCTGTTCAACCGCAAGAAGCTGACCGCCAGCCGGTCGGTGCCCTCGGCGGTGCTGGTGCTGCTGCCGGATGAGCACTCGCGGGCCGACTCCGACGCCATCGCCGGCCGGCTGCGGGCCAACGGCATCGCCACCGAGGTGGCGCCGCTCGCGCAGCGCTACGGCAAGCAGATCCGCTACGCCGAGCGTCGCGGCATCCCGTTCGTCTGGTTCCCGGCCGGGCCGGAGAATCCGCACGAGGTCAAGGACATCCGCACCGGCGCCCAGGAGCCGGCCGATCCGGCGACCTGGCGGCCGCCCGCGGAGGATCTGCGCCCGCAGGTGGTGCGGCCCGAGGCCTGAGCCCGGACGCTCCGGTCCTACCCGCGTGAAAGACTTCCCTTCTACGAATCGAGAGGAACCGCTGTGCTGCGCACGCATCAGGCCGGGACGCTGAGGGCGACCCAGGCAGGCGAGTCCGTCACCCTCACCGGTTGGGTGGCCAGCCGTCGCGATCACGGCGGCGTCGCCTTCATCGACCTGCGCGACGCCTCCGGAATCGTCCAGGTCGTGCTGCGCGACGACGAGAGCGCCCACAACCTGCGCAACGAGTGGTGCATCCAGGTCACCGGCGCGGTCCGCGAGCGGCTGGAGGGGCGGGTCAACCCCAACATCGCCACCGGCGAGATCGAGGTCGTCGCCGACAAGCTCGAGGTGCTCAGCGAGGCCGCGGTGCTGCCGTTCCAGATCGACGAGCACACCGAGGTCGGCGAGGAGGCCCGACTGAAGTACCGCTATTTGGATTTGAGACGCCCTGAGCCGTCTGCTGCGATCCGGTTGCGCAGCAAGGTCAACCGGGCGGCCCGCGAGGTGCTCTACCGGCACGACTTCGTCGAGATCGAGACGCCGACGCTGACCCGCTCGACCCCCGAGGGCGCCCGCGACTTCCTGGTGCCGGCCCGGCTGCAGCCCGGTTCCTGGTACGCGTTGCCGCAGTCGCCGCAGCTGTTCAAGCAGCTGCTGATGGTGGCCGGCATGGAGCGCTACTTCCAGATCGCGCGCTGCTACCGCGACGAGGACTTCCGCGCCGACCGGCAGCCGGAGTTCACCCAGCTCGACATCGAGATGAGCTTCGTCGACCAGGACGACGTGATCGAGCTGGGCGAGACGGTCACGGCGGCGCTGTGGTCGGCGCTGGCCGGGTACGAGATCCCGCGGCCGATCCCGCGGCTCACCTACGCCGACGCGATGGCCCGCTACGGGTCGGACAAGCCCGACCTGCGGTTCGGGGTGGAGCTCACCGACCTCACCGACTACTTCTCCGACACGTCCTTCCGGGTCTTCCAGGCCC